>JAHDGW010000141.1 GCA_020631635.1 Saprospiraceae bacterium | reverse complement strand
ATGAATGCTTTCTATTACCAAAACTTGGCGGCGTAGGTGGAGCTGGAGGCGTAGGCGGGAATGTAAAAGTATCCTTATCAGACCACTTTTTTATGCGAATACTGGATTCCGGAATTTCTGGAAACTCAAATTCATGCTGATCATTCCATTGGAATCTTTCTGAATCTATAATAATCTGATCCTGAAAGTCTTCCATTTGCAATTGAAATGTCGCCATATCCCCTTCCCATTCTTGAAAATCTAGCTGCATCAGCTTTATTGAATCTGAGATGATAGACATAGTACTGTTGAGTTCATCTACATCGATACTAAGGATTTCATTATCCGGCCCTATCATAATGCGCATATCTCCATTACCAAAATCCAGATCCATCAGAGGTAATAGATTTCCATCCTGTGATAGGCTTAAAGAATGACCTTGAAAGAATTCAGATAAGTCTTCACTAGACTCAGACCATTCTTCGATCCTTACTTCGAGGTCCTCTATTGTTTTCGTCAAGCTATCATCTATTTCATCCTTGATTTCTTCATCATAAAAACTTGTCCTCTTATCGGAAATATTAATATCAAAGTCCTCTTGTACATCATGATAGTCTTCTTTATCGATAAGCTTATTATTGACTTTCATTTGATCTATCTCCCCCTCGGCGTCTAGTGAAATTTCTACTTTCACTGATTGATTATCTTCTTTTGTTTCTTTAATGATCTCCATTCTACCGTCTTCTTCTACTGTTTTTGTCAAAGACCGAGAGTAAGATTTTTTACTAGGTATGGTATCACAGCCTGCAGGAAAAATATCATACTTAGCCACGACGGGAGATCGGGTTTCGTCAGGGCTATTTGCGCTATGAGTAAAAGAAAAAATAATAATTGAGGACATCAGCACGAGCAGTATAGACATGCGTTCATTTAGATAAGATTTTTTTGGTTTCATGTTTAATAGACGTTTTATTCGATTAGAAAAACTAGAACCTGCAAACGCAAGTCCTACATTTGGGTTAGACGCGGAGGCATATTCTTGGAGTTTCACCAAGAGTTTTGCATAAGAGAGAGCTGAATGATCTTTCGTCAGCGTCCAATGATCACAAGCACATTCTCTTTCATTTCTCATCTGTGCAGAAATCCACCAAATTGCAGGATGATAATAAAACAGTATCTCTAAGCAGGACTGCAAAATATTGATGATGTAATCGTATCGGATAATATGTGCAATCTCATGGAGTAGTATCTGCTCTAACTCTTCTGGGCTAAGTCGATTGACCAAGCCTACTGGAAACAGAATAATAGGCTTAAATAATCCAAAAACAATAGCCCCTTGTACTTTTGCAGATTCATATATATGTATGGGTCTATCGATCTTCAGATTATCTAGAAGTGCCATCAATTTATTATTCAATGTCACATTTTCGATTACGTTATGATGCGAAGTATAATTCTTCATTCTTATGTACTGAACCAAAAACCTGAAACCCAACAGAACAATACCGACAAACCAAATGACAAAAATCCAATCGGATAAACTCTGGCACTCGTCTGCCGATGCTCCTATTCCGCTTATCACATGCCCATGCATATATACTACATCTGATGATCCATTGACATCAACCCCATCGAGTATCAACTGATTGCCGAAGCTGAATATGGCTAATACCGCACAAACAAAGATAGAGACGGTGCTCAAAATATACCTCCACTTTACATAACAAAGCGGGATGATACGCAATATCACAAGTAGCACTAATGCAACCAAAGAAAACTGCCAAAGAGAGTCTATCACCATCGCGGCAATGGCATCCATAATTGGATGAGCATTTTGTATCATATTCATGGTTGCTCGGTTTTAGGATGCTCTAAATCGTCAATAAGTTTTTTTATTTCTTCTAACTCCTCTTGAGATGCATTGCCACTACCCAGTGCCTGTAGTACGAGTGACTGTGCCGAACCGCGAAAGGCCGTATCAATAAAATCTGACAGTAGGCTGCCTCTTGTCTTTTGCTCATCAATATTTGCTTGATAAATATGAGTCCTACTTGAGGTATCTCTAGTCGTAAGTCCTTTTTCATTCATCAATTGCATAATCTTAAGGGTGGTGGTATATCCAACTTCTCGACTTTCATTGATTTTATCATTAATTGATCTCACTGAGAGAGGTCCATTGTGCCATAAGATCTGTAAAATCTCTAATTCTGATTCAGTAGGCTTCATTACAAATATTAGATCTACGAAAAATTTCGTACAACAATATTACATAGAAAGTTCTATTCAATCAACTTATCTACGAAATAATTCGTAGATAAGAAAACAATCCCATCTAATTAAATAACATTCAACTGTTAATGAATTTTTTATATATTATGATTTTTTGTAATTTTACATTTACAAAAGATACTTATCATGGGAAGAGTAATTAAAATTGTCATTTACGCTATTGTCATACTTGCTGTATGGTTATGGTTTTCTAGTATATTGAAATCTTGTCAAGCTCCAAAAGCTGAGATCGTAGAGCTTCCAGGTGATACTTTTGATTTTGATGACTCTAGTGATACCTTAGACACTGATGAAAGTTTTTTTGAAGACGAAGAAGAGCCCAATGAAGATATCACAAGTAATGAAGAGCAAGATATTGACTCTGATGAATATGAAGAGATAGACTACTCCACCCTTGATGATCAATTAGAGGAATCATTTGAAGATGAGCAAACTACGTCTACTACCACTTCAAATACACAATCCTCTACTAATTCATCACCGACATATACTGCTACAAGTAGCTCAGGTAATTACATGATAATCTGTGGAAGTTATCTAGTCAAGTCTAATGCCAATGCAATGCGAGATAGACTCTCTAATATGGGTTATGATTCAGAAATTGTTCAATTTGACGGTTCTCAGTACCATTCTGTGAGTGCTCAACGCTATGACTCTCATAGTAGAGCTCAGGATATATCTCGTAAACTCAAGCAAGCTGGCATAGACAATTACGTACATCGCCGTAAATAAAAAGCTTACTCAAAGAGTAGATCAAATCTGGTAGATCTATATATTGCTACCTATATTTCTTTTAGCATAGCTCTTAGCATTAATGCTTATCCATGCCTACTACCTCCATATCTATCTGCATAGTATCTAGATTGGCATCAGTAAGCTTTACTCGTATTGGCATACCCATGATGATTTCATGTCCTGTTCGTTTACCAGTGGCCTTCAATTTGTTGTCGGCAAGTTTGTAGACTTCTTTCATATCTCCAAAGCTTACGAGCCCTTCTGCTTTACTCTCTACTAGCTCTACAAAGAATCCTCTATCCAAGAATCCAGATACCCGACCTTCAAATTCTTCACCGATACGATCTTTCAAAAACTCTACTTGTTTAAACTTAATAGATTCTCGTTCGGCTTTCATAGCCTTACGTTCTTGAGCAGAAATATGATCACATTTCGATTGTAACTGAGTTTTATTCCTTCGATTAGTTTGATCCAAATTTTCAAATAATATTCTATGCACCAACACATCACTATATCGCCTTATCGGAGATGTAAAATGCGTATAATATGTCAAGGCTAGGCCAAAATGTCCAATGTTATCTGTGCTATATGAAGCCTTCGACATTGTTCTGATGGCTAGTGGTTCAAGCATTTTGAAGATTTCATCTTCTTTGGCTTTTTTTGATAATTCCAAAATAGATTTTGCAAATCTTTTCTGTGTAGAAGCATCCATCTTGAAGCCCATCTCTGAGGCATAGCTTATAAAATCTTGTAATTTCTCCTCATTGGGTTCATCATGTACTCTGTATACAAACGGTATCTCTTGCCCTTTTCCCTTTTTATGAATGTATTCCGCCACTTTTTGATTCGCTAATAACATAAAGTCTTCGATCAAGAGATGAGCATCTTTACGCTCTTTTACATATACACCTATCGGCTTACCAGACTCATCAAGCTTAAATCTGACCTCATCAGACTCAAATGCGATTGCTCCTTTATGATATCTCTTTTTTCGCAGGGCATGTGCAATCTCATTGAACTTTAATAAACTTTCACTAAACTCACCTTCCTTACCATCAAGATATTCTTGGGCCTCTTCATAACTAAATCTTTGATCAGAGTGTATGATTCCTTTGCCATACCACTCTTCTACGATCTTAAAAGATTCATCAAATGTGAATACCGCAGAAAAAGTGAACCTATCCACTTTAGGCATAAGTGAACATAAATTATTACTCAATTTCTCAGGTAACATCGGGATGACTCTATCTACGAGATAGACCGATGTGCTTCTATCTAGCGCTTCTTTATCTAGTGCAGAATCAGGCTTAAGGTAATGTGTAACATCCGCGATATGTACCCCTACCTCTATGTGTCCATTATCTTTGACTTGAAGTGACAGGGCATCGTCAAAATCCTTGGCAGTAGCTGGATCAATGGTGCAAGTCTGTACCGATCTAAAATCTCTTCTTCTCTCAATTTCTGCTTGCGAATACTCTTCTTTGATCTCTTCAGATTCTCTTTTTACCTCATCTGGAAAGCTCAGATCAAACCCACTATTGATGAGTATCGTATTCATTGCAATTTCTCCAGGATTATGGTCTTCTATTACCTGCTTTACCTTACCCCAGACAGACTTATTTTGACTCTTGCTCCAGTCAGTAATCGTAACCAATACATAATCCTTATCCTTGGCTCCTGCTAGCAATTCTTTCTTGACGTATACCTCTGGTATCTGTGATCTAAAGGAAGTATGTACGACAGCGTATTGTTTATGCATCCATATGCGACCAACCACTTGTGATACTGATCTTTTGATCACCTCTACAATTTTTCCTTCTGGTCTAGACTGATTGGACTTTGATCGCAACTCAACCTGTACGATATCCCCATCCATGGCATTGAGTGTATGCCGCATAGGTACATATATATCATCTCCCTCGTCAACCAAAATATAAGCTGCTCCACTTCGAGTCATATCTACTTTTCCTGTAGTAGTTTTTTTGACCGTATTTCTTTTGATTAGCGGATGATCAGATTGCCTATTGAATCGATACTTACCGTCTTTGACAAAAATGATGATTCCATCATTTTGTAATGATTTTAAGGCGTCTTCGATAGAGTCTCTACTATTATTTAGCTTAAGTTTTCTTTTTAACTGTTTAGAATCAAGTCTTTTCTTGGCATCCCTCATGAATGCCCGCATCAATGTTTTTTTCAAAAATTGAGCTGACATTTTCTTGTCTCGACCTTTAGATTTCGTTCTTTTCTTACTCAAAGTTGGGTATCGTCTTTATTAAAAATTATTTGACCGTCCGCCAATAGCTCCATTGCAAAGGCCTGACTATTTTCAGGACTATACTTCAGGTCATCGCTGTTATTTTCACCAGCTACGATATGTATAATCCAATCTTCTGTAATAGTTGCTACAGATTTTTTTACCGTAGTATCTGAGGCTATTGTACTTGCTATGACCTTACGGGAAAGCATATTACCACTTTTATCAAAAGATACCATAACAAACTCATATTTCAACAAGCCCCCTTTCCAATACACTATGACATGCATATCAGGAGTATCTTTCATCCTGAGACACGGAATGTACTCTGTATAATCATCATGCTCTTTTTCAAGAGGAATGATATATTCATTGATATATGATATTGGTATAGGAGTATTATGTCTACTAAACTCGTCTACATAATCGTCTGAGATATTGATAGGAAGATCCACTTCTGGGAAATAGCTCAAAAAGGTATGAAAAGAATTATGGGGCATATATATACAAAGGTAAGACTTTTTAAAGGTCTAAAGTAGCTTGGCATATAAAGCAGTTGTTATAGTATTAAATTATCATTTGTCATGAGCTTGGCAATATTTTATCAATATGCTATATCCTATTAAGTATCAATTTAACTATCTTTATATATTACTATTATTTTTAATTTGAAGCGAGTGTTATGAATGTTTACCAGAGAGTATTGAATATAGGCTATGAAGATGAAGCGATTGTTATACCCTTCGACCCTGATGTATTTTTGATTTTTATATCACCGACATTTGAAAATACGGATAACCTTCTTGCGTCGTTAGAGAAACAATATCCACACTCTATTTTATGCGGCTGTTCTACATCCGGAGAAATTCATGATCAAAACGTGAGTGACCATACCGCGGTTATTACGGCCATCTCTTTTGATAAAACAAAAGTAGTTGCCAAGCTAGTGGATATCACCGATATGAAAAATAGTGAAGACGCAGGTAGGAGCCTCGCGTCTAGTTTTGACCAGAAAGATCTAGCCCACCTATTGGTTTTTAGCGATGGTCTCAATGTCAATGGTGCAGATCTAGTAAAAGGACTGGTGAGCGTATTACCCAATACCAGTATCACAGGAGGCCTTGCGGGTGATGGCTCTGATTTCAATCAGACCTTCATCATATCTGGTGGCCAAAAAATGTCAGAAAAAGTAATCGCTCTTGGTCTATATAGCAATCACCTAAAGGTAGGATTTGGATCAAAAGGAGGTTGGGACAGCTTTGGTATAGATAGAAAAGTGACTAAATCAAAAGACAATGTCCTCTTTGAGTTAGACGGAAAACCAGCACTAGAAGTATATAAAACTTACCTCGGAGATGCCGCTTCTGAGCTCCCGAGCTCAGGATTATTATTTCCATTGAGCTTACGAGATAGTTCTGATAATGACCCCGTTGTACGTACTATATTGGCCGTATCAGAAGAAGATAAGAGTTTAACCTTTGCAGGCAATATCCCAGAAGGGTCATTTGTAAAAATGATGAAAGCTAATATCAATAGACTGGTAGATGGTGCTGAAAAATCAGCAGAAATATCAAACGCCTTCAATCCTGAAAAAGCAGAACTATCTCTCCTCATAAGTTGTGTCGGTAGACGATTAGTCCTGAAGCAATTGGTAGAAGAAGAAATAGAGGCTGTCAAGGAAGTAGTCGGTGACCAATCCATTATTACTGGCTTTTATTCTTACGGAGAAATAGCCCCATTTGGTGAATTTTCGCCCTGTAGGCTACATAATCAGACCATGACTATAACAACCTTGAGCGAGGTATGAGTAAAACCTACCATAGACTACTAAAGCGGCAGATCAAAAAAGCCGAATTGAAGCCTACTGAGGTTAAAAGGCTACAATTATTCCTTGATCAGATCAATCAAGCATACCTTGATAATGATCAAGATATGATACGCTTAGAAAATATTTTAGAGCAAAGCTCAAAAGAACTCTATAGTCTCAATCAAGATCTAAAATCTGATGTTGCTAAAAAGATAGCAGAAGTAGAAATTGCCAGAGACAAACTACAATTAATCAACAATAATGTAAGAAACGGTATTTTCAGATTAAATAAAAATGCCGAATTTGTATATCTCAATAATGCTTGGGAAGATCTATTTGGAATCCCAGTAGAAGAAAGTCTTGGAAAGAAAATCTGGGCCTTTGCCGATTATATCGACCCAAAAAATCTCAATGAAGTTGCACAATTTATTGAAAACCCTCAAAAGCATTTTAATACTGTATTTAGAGTAACGAATAAAAATGGCAGTGTAAAATTTCTCGAAACCAATTTTACGCTAGTCTTCGAAGAGGGAGAAGAAGAAGCCATAGGTGCCATAGGTTCATTTCTAGATATCACCGAGTTGAATTCCACAAAAAATAGATTGCAACTGGTATTGGACAACATACAACATGCCATATTTGAGCTCGATGCAGACCTTAGGTTTATTTATATCAACGAAGCATTTTCCACATTATATGATATCGATGTCACAGACATCATGAATCTTGATATCAGACATATATTACCAAGAATTGATAAAGACTCCGTAGTAGCATTCAATAGCTTCATCAATAGTACAAAAAACAGATTTAGCAAAATCTTTCAGATTAAACGTAAATCGGGTAAATATCAATGGTTTGAAGTAAAAATCAAGCTCGATCGTGACGAAGAAGGTAATATACTAGGAGGAATGGGGGTATTTATTGATATCACTGAACTGAATAGCGTAAAATCTCAATTAAGCCTTTTACTGGATAATGTAAATCATGCCATCTTTGAATTTAACGACGAATTACGTTTTACATATCTCAACGCGGCATTTGAATTATATTACGAAACCAATGTAGAGAAAGCACTAAACTTAAAATTTGAAGAATTCTTTAAATATCTGGATGAGACCAGCCATCGCAAGATTTCAGAATTTTTAGTATCACATGAACTTATACATAATCAGGTATTAAAGCTTACCACGAAATCAGGAAGGGAAATATGGATCGACCTTACTATAAAAGTAACCCGCGATGTCAATAACAATATCTTGTCAGGAT
>JAHDGW010000140.1 GCA_020631635.1 Saprospiraceae bacterium | reverse complement strand
AGGAGATGATTTTGAGGTACTAACAGAGATATCTGGTGCAGAAAATATAGCCTATGAACACAATCCAGATCTTGGCATTCTTGGGTGTTACGCAGTTAGTTCTACAGACTTTCAAGGCAATGAATCAGAATTATCTAATACGGTTTGCATAGACAACTGCCCATTTTATGAATTACCCAATGCCTTTTCGCCAAATCAAGATGGTGCAAATGACCTATATGTGCCACGGCAAAATAAATTTATCGAACGAGTAGATTTTAAAGTATTTAACCGTTGGGGTAACCTAGTATTTCAAACCAATGATCCTGCCCTACTCTGGGACGGAAATGATCAAAATGGAAATGAACTTTCTGATGGTACTTACTATTATACATGTGCGGTTTTCGAGCAACGTGTAGAAGGTGTCTTAGAGGGTACCTCTCTCTTACGAGGAAACATTCTTATGGTTCGTTAGAAAATAGAATAACCATGTTTACAGGAATAATAGAGGCTAAAGGAGAGATTGTTGACATTATACAGTCAGGTAGTAACACCGATTTTGTGATCGCATCATCAATCTCTAAAGAGGCCTACATAGATCAAAGCATAAGTCATAACGGTGTATGCCTTACCGTTGTAGAGTTTGACGATCATACACATCGAGTTACGGCTATCGAAGAGACATTAAAACTGACTAACCTCGGTAATCTGCGTAAAGGGGACATGGTCAATCTTGAGCGAGCGATGCTGGCTAATACTCGTATGGATGGACATATGGTACAAGGTCATGTGGATACAACTACCAATTGTATTTCTGTAAAAACGCTTGATGGAAGCTGGTACTATGAATTTGCCATGAGGCCTGACTTCATGAACCTCATCGTATCCAAGGGTTCTATTTGCATTAGTGGAGTAAGCCTCACTGTTGTGGAGCCTGATGAGCAATCTTTCAAAGTCGCTATTATACCTTACACCTACGAGCATACTAATTTTAAAGAACTTAAAAAAGGTGATGATATCAACCTAGAGTTTGATATCATAGGCAAGTATGTATTACAATATATGGAGCGGACTAGAGGATAGTCTTTTTTGTGTTTTTAGCAGCACTATCAAGTATCTTTACGTTTGACTGATATATCAGTAATCCTCAATAAAAAAGGTTGTTATGAATAATTTGCTTAGATACTTCCTAATAGTCATCAGTTTTATCGGTCTAAATAGCTGTAATGAACAAGCTAAAGTCTATGATCTCAGCTATATCGAAATGGATTCCAAGATGAAACCATTCTTAGGAGATTGGTTGCTAGTATCAGAGTCAACGAATGGAATAGAACACCATAGTATCCCGCATTACTTTTTTCATATCGAAGAAGATGCCAATACTCAAGATAGTATAGTCACAGGTTATTATCAATATCAAGATCCTAATGAAAATAAGAAGCTTCATTTCGTACTACGTGACAATGGGCAAGTATCATTCGAAAGCTACTTATCTTTCACATGTTACTATGACTTTTTGGATAATCATCTTTTGCAACTTAATGATGGATTACCTACTGACCCCAATTTGCCAGAAAGAATAGGCACATGGGAGAAGCAATAATAGCGGGAAGACTTAAGCTAATTTCTTAGCCAATTTCTGAAGCTATCCTTTTTAAATAGGCTGTACATTCAATTTTGATTTATTGATTGGAAAGTCAACATCGTAGTAAGCAAAAAAGCCAGTTCGACATATGTCAAACTGGCTTCACTATTCTTAAGAATAAGCTCTAATACTATTCCATAATTACATCTACTTCTTCCACCACCTCTTCTTCTTCCACTACAGTAGTTTTTACTTTCAAGGTATTGAAACCTCTAAGACCTGTACCGGCAGGTATACTCTTACCTACGATTACATTTTCTTTCAGTCCTAGTAGAGAATCTACTTTCGCCGAGATCGCTGCAGTACTAAGCACTTTAGTCGTCTCTTGGAATGATGCTGCTGATATCCAACTCTTCACTCCTAATGAAGCTCTAGTGATACCTTGTAGTATTGGTCTTGATGTTGCTGGTACAGCATCTCTAAATGCTACTACCTTTCTATCATTACGCTTGAGATAAGAATTTTCTTCTCTTAGCTGTCTGATAGATACGATCTGACCGATCTTCAACTTATTAGAGGCACCTGCATCTGTAACGATCTTTTTATCGTAGATCCAGTCATTTTGTTCGATGAAGTCCACCTTATCTACGGCTTCAGCTTCAAGGAATGTAGTATCACCAGAATCTTCAATAATTACACGTTTCATCATCTGACGAACGATTACTTCCATGTGCTTATCGTTGATACTGATTCCTTGAGATCTATATACCTCTTGTACACCATTGACTAAGTACTGTTGTACTGCGAAAGGTCCTTTGATATTTAGAATGTCTAAAGGAGATATAGAACCATCAGATAATTGATCTCCTGCTCTTACGAAGTCACCATCCTGTACTAGGATATGCTTGGATAGACCAACGAGATATTTTCTCTTTTGACTTGTTTTCTCATCAGAAACGAATACCTCTCTATTACCTCTCTTGATCTTACCAAAAGAAACGATACCATCAATCTCTGCTGTCACAGCAGGGTTAGAAGGATTACGAGCTTCAAAAAGCTCTGTAACTCTTGGAAGACCACCGGTAATATCTTGGATCTTACCTAATTTTCTAGGAATCTTAGCAATACGTTGTCCTGAAATCACTTCAGTACCTTCATCCACTGCAAGGTATGCTCCTACCGGTAGGTTATAGCTTTTCAGCTCTTCACCACTTGGAGAAACAATCTTAAGCGTTGGTATTTTCTTCTTATTCTTAGACTCTACGATTACTTTCTCAACATAACCCGTCTGATCATCACGCTCTACACGGAAAGTCTGACCTTCATCTATAGATTCATATTGTACGATACCTGAGTGCTCCGATATAATTACTGCATTAAATGGATCCCACTCACAAATCACCTCTCCTTTTTTGACTTTTTGCTTGTCTTTCACCATCAAGGTAGCACCATACGGTACGTGAGTGGTAGTAAATAATTTACCAGTCTCTTTATCCTTAATTCTTATTTCACCAGATCTAGATAGTACGATGATTGTTTTCTTCTTATCCTCGATAAGCTCAACAGTCTTCATGTTATCAAACTCTAGGACACCATCAAACTTAGAGGTCAAGGAAGACTCCGTCTTAGTTACTGATGCGATACCACCTACGTGGAATGTACGAAGTGTCAACTGTGTACCCGGCTCACCAATACTCTGTGCAGCAATGATACCTACAGCATCACCTGGTTCAGCAATTCTACCTGATGCAAGGTTCTTACCATAACATTTAGTACAAACACCAGATTTAGTCTGACAGGTCAATACTGATCTTATCATGACAGATTCTACACCTGCCTCTTCAATTTGCTCTGCAATAGTCTCCGTGATATACTCACCTGCACTTACGATAACCTCATCCGTCACAGGATGCTCTACATCCTGTAATGCATAACGAGTTGTAATCCTATTGGCTAAGTTTTCTACTACTTTATCATTATCCTTGAGGGCTTTCATTTCAATTCCTCTCAATGTAGCACAGTCATCTTCTGTGATAATTACATCTTGAGATACATCCACAAGTCTTCTTGTCAAATATCCAGCATCTGCTGTCTTCAATGCCGTATCGGCAAGACCTTTACGAGCACCGTGAGTAGATATAAAGTACTCTAGTACTGATAATCCTTCAACGAAATTTGCAAGGATTGGGTTTTCAATAATCGCCCCTCCTGTATCTCCAGATTTTCTAGGCTTAGCCATCAATCCTCTCAATCCACAAAGCTGCTTAATCTGTTGTTTACTTCCCCTTGCTCCTGAGTCAAGCATCATATACACAGAGTTGAATCCTCTCTTGTGTACCGCAAGCTCTTCCATTAGATTTTCCGTAATCTTATTATCGGCATAAGTCCACTTATCGATAACTTGATTATATCTTTCATTAGATGTGATGAGTCCCATGTTATAGTTCTCCCATACCTCATCTACCTCATCCTGAGCTTCTACAAGTGTACGTTCTTTGATCGTAGGATTGATCAAATCACCCAAGTTGAACGATAGTCCTCCTCTGAATGACCAATAGAAACCAAGACCTTTGATCTGATCTAAGAATCCGGCAGTCACTGAGAAATCCGTTCTTCGTATTACATCGCTGATTACTTTCTTAAGATTTCTCTTCGTCAAGATCATATTGATGTAAGGCACTTGCTCAGGTACTTCTTTATTGAAAAGTACTCTACCTACCGTAGTTTCGATAAGTGCAATCTTCATATTGCCCTCTTCGTCCTCTACTCTACCCTTACAGTGAATACTTGCATGTAGATCTATGGCACCTTCATTGTAAGCAATTTCTACCTCCTCAGCACTATAGAATTTCATACCCTCACCGCGTACCTTAAAGTCTTTATCAGAAGATATAGGCTTTGTGAGGTAGTATAATCCCAGTACCATATCCTGTGAAGGAAGTGTAATAGGAGAACCATCTTGTGGGTTAAGCATGTTATGCGATGCAAGCATCAATAACTGCGCCTCTAGTATGGCACCATGACTAAGTGGTACGTGTACCGCCATCTGGTCACCATCAAAATCGGCATTGAATGCTCCACAAACTAGTGGGTGCAGTTGTATTGCTTTACCTTCTACTAATTTTGGCTGAAAAGCCTGAATCGACAGACGGTGAAGCGTAGGTGCCCGGTTAAGCATAATCGGGTGACCTTTCAATATATTTTCGAGGATTTCCCAGATTACTGGATCCTTTCTATCTACTAATTTCTTAGCTGATTTTACGGTTTTAACGATACCTCTTTCAATCAGTTTTCTGATTACAAAAGGCTTAAATAGCTCGGCGGCCATTCCTTTAGGAAGACCACACTCATGTAACTTAAGCGTAGGACCTACCACAATCACCGAACGACCTGAATAATCTACCCTTTTTCCGAGTAAGTTTTGTCTAAAACGACCTTGCTTACCCTTAAGTATATCACTCAAAGACTTCAATGAACGACCACCTTCTGCTTTTACAGCATTAGATTTTCGAGAGTTATCAAAAAGTGAATCAACAGCCTCTTGGAGCATTCTTTTCTCATTTCTGAGGATTACTTCTGGTGCTTTGATTTCTAACAATCTTTTCAGACGGTTATTTCTTATAATTACTCTACGATACAGGTCATTTAAATCAGAACTTGCAAACCGTCCACCATCTAGTGGCACTAATGGTCTAAGCTCCGGTGGAATAACTGGAAGATACTGTACGATAGCCCATTCTGGTCTATTCTCGATTCTTGTTTGTCCATCTCTGAATGCTTCCACAACTCTCAATCTCTTAAGAGCTTCTGATTTTCGTTGTTGCGAAGTTTCATTAGCTGCTTGATGTCTTAGATCAAATGACAATTGATCAAGATCAAGACGCTCTAGAAGGTTCTTTACACCATCCGCACCCATCTTTGCGATGAATTTGTTGGGATCAGAATCATCCAACATTTGATTTTCCTTCGACAATGAATCCAATACTTCAAAGTATTCTTCTTCTGTAAGAAGATCCATTTTATTGAGTTCACCCTCTTTTTCACCAGGCTGAATCACTACGTATCTTTCGTAGTATATGATCATTTCTAGTTTTTTAGAAGATAGCCCGAGAAGGTAACCAATTTTATTAGGTAGAGATTTGAAAAACCATATGTGAACTACAGGTACCACCAATTTGATGTGACCCATACGTTCTCTACGTACTTTTTTCTCTGTCACTTCGACACCACATCGATCACAAACTATACCTTTATATCGGATACGTTTGTATTTACCACAGTAGCATTCAAAGTCTTTTACCGGTCCGAATATTCTTTCACAGAATAATCCATCTCTTTCTGGCTTATATGATCTATAGTTGATTGTCTCAGGTTTGAGAACTTCACCGAATGATCTTTCTAGGATATCGTCAGGAGAGCAGAGACTTATCGTGATATTCTCGAAGCTTTGTCTCTTAGTTTCTACTTTTTTCTTAAAAGGCATAGTCTATTTAATTAGATCGTAATTAAAAATGATTAATAAACTCAGCTTGCTTAATTGAATTTCACATCCAATGCAAGACCTCTCAATTCGTGTATTAATACATTGAATGACTCAGGTATGTTAGGCTCCGGAAGGTTTTCACCTTTCACGATAGCTTCATATGCCTTAGCTCTTCCAATAATATCGTCTGACTTAATCGTCAATAATTCTCGTAAAATATTTGATGCACCGAATGCCTCTAATGCCCATACTTCCATCTCTCCAAAACGCTGACCACCAAACTGCGCTTTACCACCCAGTGGCTGTTGCGTAATCAATGAGTATGGTCCTATAGATCTAGCATGCATTTTATCATCAACCATGTGAGATAATTTTAACATGTATATAATTCCTACCGTTGCTTGCTGGTGGAATTTATCTCCTGTACCTCCGTCATATAGATAAGTCTGTCCCAATGATGGAAGATCGGCTTGTTTTACGTATTCATCGATTTCACCAAGACTAGCTCCATCAAAGATTGGTGTAGAAAACTTAAGGTCAAGTTTTTCTCCTGCCCATCCTAGTACGGTCTCAAAAATCTGACCTAGATTCATCCTAGAAGGTACACCTAGAGGGTTCAGTACAATATCTACTGGAGTACCATCTTCTAAGAATGGCATGTCTTCCTGACGTACGATTCTAGATACAATACCTTTATTACCGTGACGACCTGCAAGCTTATCTCCTACTTTTAGTTTACGTTTCTTAGCCATGTAAACCTTAGCTAGCTTTAATACTCCTGCTGGCAATTCATCCCCTATACTGATATTGAAGTTTTCTCTTCTATAACGACCTACTTCCTCGTTTACCTTGATACTATAGTTATGTAATAATCTGGCGATCAATACATTAACGCTATCGTCTCTTACCCATCCAGAATAATCGACAGTAGAGTAATCAACCTCTTTCAGTACTTTAGCCGAGAACTTGGTTCCTTTTGGAATTACCTCTTCGTTATAAAGACTCATGACACCTTGAGAAACTTTACCTTTTAGGAAAGTCATCAATTTATCAATCAATATTGTCTTCAACTCATTGAGAGAAATTGCATGAGTATCTTCTAGTTTAGACAGCAATTCTTTCTCTTGTACTTTTTGAAATTTATCCTTTTTAGCACGAGCAAATAGCTGCTTACCAATGATTACACCTTTACTGCTTGGTGGTGCTTTGAGCGATGCATCTTTTACATCACCTGCTTTATCACCAAAAATGGCTCTCAATAGTTTTTCTTCAGGCGTCGGATCAGACTCTCCTTTAGGAGTAATCTTTCCAATCAGAATATTACCTTCATTGACCCAAGCACCTACTCTGATGATACCGTTTTCATCAAGATCTTTAGTTGCTTCCTCACTTACATTAGGGATATCATTAGTCAACTCCTCTTCTCCAAGCTTAGTATCTCTTACGTCAAGTTCAAAGTTTTCGATGTGTAGCGAAGTAAAGATATCCTCTCTTACTACCCTTTCAGATAGTACGATAGCATCCTCAAAGTTATATCCTTGCCATGGCATGAATGCCACTTTTAGATTTTGCCCAAGCGCTAGCTCTCCTTTTTCAGTAGCATACCCTTCACAAAGCAATGTACCTTTTGATACACGATCTCCTTTACGAACAATAGGCTTCAGATTGATACATGTACCCTGATTTGTTCTTCTAAACTTAATCAGATCATACTTCTTGAGACTATCTTCAAAAGAAATCAATTGATCCTCTTCGGTACGATCATAGTTAATGTGAATTTCATTGGCATCAACGTACTCCACTATGCCATCACCCTCTGCATTGATCAACATCCGTGAATCCTGTGCTACTCTCTGTTCGATACCCGTACCCACAATCGGAGATCTTGGCTCTATTGGCATCATCAAAGGAAAGGAATCAATGATGCAGATACACCTACAATCTGGTTAGGGGCAACATCTATATATTCTATTTCATCTGGTGCCAATACTGGGAAATCGCCATGCTCTCTACACTTAATACGATCAGAAAGGAAAGCTCCTTTCTCATCTACGGTAGCATTGGCCTGGGCAATTCTTTTGAAATCCTCCATCTCTGCTGATAAATAATCCGCAGGTTGATCAATCGTCACTTTACCTGCTTCTACTTTTTGGTATGGAGTCTCCAAAAATCCCATTTTATTCACTTTGGCATGTACACAAAGTGTCGAGATCAGACCAATGTTTGGTCCTTCTGGCGTCTCAATAGTACAAAGACGACCATAGTGAGAATAGTGAACATCTCTTACCTCAAAACCTGCTCTTTCTCTCGAAAGACCACCTGGTCCTAATGCTGATATTCTCCTTTTATGGGTAATCTCAGATAATGGATTGGTTTGATCCAAAAACTGAGATAGTTGACTTGTACCAAAGAAAGAATTA
>JAHDGW010000436.1 GCA_020631635.1 Saprospiraceae bacterium | reverse complement strand
TAAACTTTGATGCGATGGTGACTTTTACTTATGATGATGATAATGGTACTTCACCAACATGTAATGAGGGAATTGAAGAAGTAGGGGCGTATAACTCTGGTATAAGGGTACCAGTATTGAATGTAAGATCGGTAACACCCTCGGATCTAAATATTCCATTAGCCAATAATAGTTATTGTCAGCGTATTAGAGTGAGTCAAGATGGCATACAAGCATTTCTAGATGGAGCTCAATTCGCAGCAGTAGGGATAGATACTAGTCTATATCAAATTTCGTCAATTGATGTCAATGACGTGATAATACCAGAATCTGATTGGTCGTATAATTCAGCTACTCAAACTGTAAACTTCTCAATTACAGCTGATCATATTGGTAATGGTAGCAATAGTTACAATAATGCAGATGGAGACGATCTATGGGAGTCAGATGAGCAAGTGTATGTAGATTTTTGTTATGAAGTCAAAGGATGTATCGATGATGCCAATTTTATCATGTACCAAGTATTCTACGGATGTAATGGACAGATATGTGGCGATATTTCAGAGATGCAGGGAGCGGTAAACTTCCAGCCCAACTTTGGAGCAAACGTTCAAGCTGTAGATGTACAAGTAATTCAAGAGGCTGCTGTTTGTGGTCAAGATATGATTTACGAAGGTACAATTCGTAGTGCCAATACAGATCCGCTAAACGGATTATGGCAAGATCTAATCTTGAAATATAATGTCTGTGCTGTAGGAAATATCATGGCATTAGAACCATTGGTTAATGGATCAGCACTGCCACCAGGAGTATTCTCTGTGGATAATGGAGTAATCGTTTTAGATTTTACTAATAATACGGTAGATTTTGATGGACCTGGAGGTATTACCAGTGAAGATGGAGATGGAATATTTGATGACCTTCCGGGGGGAAATGAAATTACTTTAAGGACTACACTAAATATAGATTGTGGAGATGTACCTACATGTGCTGCAACAGGCTGTAGTATATCTTCTTACGAAGTGAATGGTAAACGTAACTGTGGTCAAGATTTCCAACAATTCGGAAGTTTTACACCTATCACATTTAACTACGGTATGATATCATCAGAGTCAAATGACTCTATTCCAAGATACTCTAACGGTACGGGAGGTTT
>JAHDGW010000139.1 GCA_020631635.1 Saprospiraceae bacterium | reverse complement strand
ATTTAATAAAGAGGAAGCCTATAAGCTTTCTCTTTTTTTTTGTGTTAAAAATTTTATCGCCTGCCTATATTATTTCCAAATCCGTCAAACTGAGTCTGTCCGTAGTTGTATTTCAAGAAACTCAACTGAGAAGATTTTACACCCACAAAAAAGCTGTAGCTACCCAAGTTTGGTTGCCAAGAAAAATTCATTCTCCAGCAATGAAGGTCTCTTTCTAATGTAAATGAAGGAACCAACATCGAACGATCCTTAATATCATAAGACAACCTTGAAAAACCAAACCTCCAGTTATCCGTCAACTGTATAGAACCTGTTGCGCTCAGGGTATGCGTACTTACCTCGAATGATTTCTCATCACCTATACGTCTCCCCGTATATCTAAAATCATGGCTAAATGATAGATTATCAAGTAAATCTAATATGGACTCCTGCTTTCGTTCTCTAGACTTATTTGCACCTGGCTTACCTTGACGTTTTATATTTCTTGATTTTTTTTCTTCTTTCTTGGCTTCGCTTTGAAATAATGAACGCAAATCAGAAACTGAAAAACGAGTATTTACATTTGCAGTAAATGACTCGAAGTTTAGGATGGGCCCGCCTACATCTTTGGAGTAAGTATTCGTAAATGAACTACCATTCTTTTCATATGGATTGAACGCTGCAGTTAAGTTGACCGTGGTTTTACCGCCAAACATCCGGGTACGACCACCTATCGTAATATTACTCCAATTCAAACTATCCGCGGCGAAATTATAATTGCCGCGCATGGTGATATTATCAAAGAGCTTTAATTTTTTTGTGGTACTGTCTTTTTTCGAAAAATATTTAGCCTCAAAGATGTTGATGATACTAAATGAAACAGACTTTTGCTCTCCCGATAGCCTAGCATTACTAAATACTCCCCCCGAAAAAGGATTATAAGCGAGGGGGTCATTCTCATCTTCTCTTAAATCTGTATCCACAAATTCCTGATATTTCATCTCCGTATCGGGGCTATAATTAAAACTCACCGTAGGTTTAATAACATGCCGAATACCTCTAATCTTCCCTCTCTTAAAAGTCTTGGTACCAAAAATTTGGGTATTCATGGACACCCCAGTATTGAATCGTCGATAAGGCTGAAAGCCTCTAACGATATTATCCTCTACGACATAACTTGTATCGATATCATATATATACTCTCCTGTTGCTAGACTATCTACAAGGGTACTATCCAAGATGGCATCAGTATTGAGTTGTTTCTCCAGTGTTTTGAAAAACCAAACTTCATCTACAGAGGCACTAGGAGAAATATTCAAATATTTAAGCATCCTGAATGATGCATCTGTTTTGGCCGTCTGCGAGATACCATACTGGATATCGTCTACTGTTTGCTGGGTAAACATGGTGGTATCTGTAGCTCTTACGTATGCTTTGACCTCCGCATCATATTTAAGGGTGATTTTTTCATACCATTTCTTTTTACTACCACTACCCTTCCTTTCAAATGGAGTGATACTATTCATGTTCAGTCTTACATTTGGAAAACTAACATTGACTACATTGGTCTGAGTATTTTGATCATGACTAAACGATGATCTCAGTGAGAAAGGGGTGCCGGGTAGGCTATGCGTAAAATTAAGATTTGACTTATATGTATTGGTCAATTGTGCATCTGCATCATTGAAATTATTTTGCCGGTAATTACCTGTTTCAAAATTTACACCTCCGCTCAGTTTACGATAAGGGTGAGCTTTGCTATCTTGATTATGCGTCCAATCTATACGAAAGGTTGCATCCCCCTCAAATTGACCATTCTCCAAGTTTTCAAATCTATTCTTGGCGAAACCTAGAGTGAGGTTACCATTATAGGCATATCTCTTTTTGTATTTGCTATGAAATCTCAGACCATAACTACCCCTCGTATAATAGTCTCCTGTCACGGTTAGATCAAATCGCTCGTTGATGGGAAAATAGTAACCCATGCCCCTAAAACCAAATCCTCTCGTGGGCGAATACTCATAGTCCTTCGGAAATATAAATCCAGAAGAAACCCCAGATGTCAATGGAAAAAAACCAAAAGGAAGAACAAGCGGTGTAGGTACGCCGGCAATTTCAAGATTGGCGGGTCCCATGACTGCAACTCGATCAGGTATCAATTTCAGTTTTCTAGATCGTATACCATAATGAGGGTGATCTGCATCACAGGTGGTGATGAGTGCATTAGAATTATACACTTTATCTTCAAAAAATAAGCTATCAGAATCCTTACTAACAAACTTAGTACGGGCACCATGCAGGAAAAACTCTCCCTCTTGAGCAACCGAGTTTTTCACGATTCCTTTTTTAGTCTTAAAGTTATATTTAAGCTCATCATAACCTACTTCTTGGCTACCATCACTAAATACGGGTCTTCCTATTTTCTCTCCTTGCTCATCCTTCACCATTTGAGCAAAAGCGATATTTTCATCTAAATCAAGACGTATGTAGCCAGCCTTGATTTCATAATTTTCATATTTCACATAGGCATCACCATACAAATGCATCTCATTATTAAGCACATCCAACCTCTGTGTATCGATAGCACCATAATTTACAGGTTTATCGATACCATCTTGAGCCGGCTTTAGTCCAACCGGTGTTAAGGTATCTTGCCTGATCGTATTTTCATCTTGACTGACAACTAGTGAAGAATCTTTTTGAACCTCTATTTTCGAATCTACACTGGGGCTTTTGACCTCAGGTTTGGACTTTTGACCATAGATAGAATAATTAAATATTAATAAAAAATATAAAATATAAGTAGTTCTTATAATACTAATTACACATATATTTTTATTTAATATCAAATTTTAATTACTTTTATAAGACTAAGATTTTGCAAAATTATGAGAAAACTTGATATCACAAACAACTCTGTAGATTTGCTACTATTTAGATTGTTTTTATTACTCAGTGCTTTTCTCATTGTTTGTAACGCTTCATTGGCGCAAAATGTATCTCGTACAGCAGGATTCGTGGTATATATTGATGCAGGTCATGGAGGTAAAGACCCAGGATGTATAAGTAATGGTATAAAAGAAAAAGACATTACGCTTAAAATCGCCCAAAAGGTAAAGGAGCAATGTGCAATACTTAAGCCAAATCTCGATATCAGACTTACTAGAGATGATGATACGTTCATACCGTTGAAAGACCGTATTGCTCAAGCAAATAAGGCGGATGCTGATCTCTTCATCTCTATACATTGTAATTACTTCAGAGATCCCAAGGTATGTGGTACTGAAACCTATGTAATGGGGACTCATAGGCTAGAAGAAAATCTGGAAGTAGCTAAGCGAGAAAATGCCTCCATCTTATTAGAAAACAATTATTCTCAACACTATGATGGCTATGATCCTGAATCAACAATAGGTCATATCATGTTATCGCTCAATCAGAGTGCTTATTTAAACCAGAGTCTTGAGCTTGCGGACTTGGTAGAAAAGCAACAATCGATATCATTCAATAAAAATAGCAGAGGGGTAAAACAAGCGGGATTTGTAGTGTTGAGAAATGCAACCATGCCCGCAATATTATTTGAAGCCGGCTACCTCTCAAATATCAAAGAGGCAGAATATCTTCAGAGCTCTGAGGGTCAAAGAGAAATATCCGAGTCATTGATACGTAGTATTGTAGGTTATAAAAAACTACATGGATTTCATGAAGAGATCATTGTTGCCGCCGTACCACAGAGAGTAGAATTAAACTCAATGAATCCTTTCAAGAGCCAATCCGACGTTAAAGTCCTCCAGGTCTCATTAGAAGAAGAAGAAGAAGAAGAAGAAGAAGAAGAAGAAGTATACTCGGTGCAGATTGCGGCTTCTCAGGGTCGCCCAATATTGCAGCAGGCGCCTCACTGGCATAATATAACTGATCTAGAGGTAAATCAAATTGATGGTTTCTATAAGTATACAACAGGTACTTTCTCTGATATGTCCAGTGCATATGAGCACTTAGAGAGTCTTAGGCGCCTTGGATTTAAGGATGCTTTTTTAATCAAAAAATAATGCATCTAACTGGTGTTACGATCTTTTTATAATCCTCATGGTTTACTATATATGTAATCTCTGTATTAATGTATAGTTTTACAGCATTGTAAATAATATTAAGGTAAACCATATACCGCCATGTCTAAAGAAATAAAAATTGGTATTCTCACTTTTGTAGCCATACTAGGCACTATATGGGGCTACAAGTTTGTGAAGGGTGAAAACCTCTTTAGTAGAAGTATGATCTTGACTACCACCTTTGAGGATGTCACACAGCTATCGGTGTCATCTCCTGTATATATCAGAGGTATGAAGATAGGGACAGTGACAGATATCGATATCAATGAAGAAAATCTCACTGAAATGATAGTCAGCTTCAAAGTCGAAGGTGATTACAAAATACCTAAAGATGCAGTAGTAGCCATGAGAAGTGAAGGACTCGTAGGAGGTAATGGACTAGCCGTCAATTATGATAAAATATGTAATGATAATTGTGTTAAGTCAGGAGATCATCTAGAGAGTCAGACTTTGGGTCTATTAGGTAGTCTAGTAGGTGAAGGAGAAGTAGAGGAAGTGACTAATCATCTATCAAATACTGTTAAAGCAATTATTAGCGATCTTGGTAGAGAAGATAGTGATGCAAAACTCGATATCATAATTAGAGAATTAGCCAATACAACTCAAAATCTGGCAGCTCTAAGTACCTCTACAAACCAACTCATACAGAAAAATGATCGAAATATTTCTAAAACACTTAGTAATATGGAGTCAATCACTAAAAACCTAAGTGATAACAATAGTAAAATAACCTCAGTACTTGCCAACTTAGATAAGACATTAGCTCAGTTTTCGAATACCGATATTAAAAAACTTGTGGATAACAGTTCGCAGACTATGGCTGATGCAAGTAAAAGCTTACAATCATTTGATAATACACTAGCGGAGGCCAACGCTGGGTTTAGAGAGCTTTCAGAGTTACTGAATAGTATATCTGATGGTGAAGGAAGCTTGTCCAAGATGCTTTCTGACAAAGAACTCTATGACAACCTAAATGCTACCTCGAGAGAAATGTCCTTATTGTTACAGGACTTAAGGCTCAATCCAGACCGTTATATCAAAGTATCGGTATTTGGTCGTAAAAAAGCCGAACCTTACGATTATCCAGATGGTGATCCTGCGAAGAATAACTAAAAATTTGAACGCTTTAATTTTCTTAATAATTAAGCTTCTATTGAGTAGAATTACTCATTCTTATTAAATATTATTGTCATACGTCTAAGATTTAAGAAATTATTCCATAATTGTTAATTATATTTCTTTACTTTAATCATTCCTTCAGAGCTGAAAAAATCTATACTTATCCATTAAACGGGAAAAGAACTTACTTGAAGGGTGTTTTCTAGAGGTGTTGATCATGAGTAGTCATAGTCGCACCTCTAATTTTTTCTTCTCCTTTGTATTTCCTCCTGTATATAATGAAGTTCTCTGGTCATTTCCCCTGAAACTGATGTGTTTTCCTCTGCTCGTCTGATAAGATATGGGATCACATCATCTATAGGACCATAAGGCACGTACTTAGAAACGTTATAGCCCGCTTCTGCAAGGTTAAATGTAATATAATCACTCATACCATATAACTGACTAAAGGCTATATGCTCATGATCCAGTTCTAATTGATCTTCATGAATGCGTTCTGCACATTTTTTGGTACTCGACATGTTATGAGTTGCACAGCAGAAACTAATGGTGTCCAAATGATCTAGGCAAAAGGAAATGGCACTATCATAATCCTTATCGGTTGCTTCCTTATTCTTTTGTATAGGAGAATCCAATCCGTGATCAGAAGCATATTTTCTTTCTTTTTCCATGTATGCCCCCCTTACTATTTTTGCTCCTAATATATATCCTTGAGCTTTAGCAACCTCATAACTACTTTTTAGGTACTCTAGTCTGTCGTGCCGGTACATTTGAAAGGTATTGTAGACTACCGCTTTATCTCTATTATACTCTTTCATCATAGTAGTAGTGATCTCATCTATGCTATCCTGTATCCAACTTTCTTCAGCATCTATATATATACCTACTTGGCTTTCACGAGCTTTATTACATATAGCATGTAGTCGTTTAAGTAAATCTTGAAGCTGGGCTTCTTTGGTAGCAGAAAGATTTCCTTTGGCTTGCAACTCCTCAAGTACTCCATCTTGTACTAATCCTGTAAGTTTTACCGTTGCGATAGTGACACTTTCATTTTTGCTACCAAAGTCAAGAGCTCTAATAACTTCGTCTTTTACTTTGTCAAGCTCCTCACTTTCATTTTTTGCTTCTGCACCATAATCCAATACCGTTAAGGTTTTATGTTCTGACAGTATATCAATTTCAGTTTTACACTTTTCTAAGGTTTCTCCGCCCACAAATTGTTCGAAGATTGTATTTTTGATAAGATACTTTGTGAAAGGAATTCTAAGCTTAAGTGCCATCATCCCTAAAGAAGAGCCTAGCTTTACTAGACTTGTATTTTTCATCAGCTGAAAAAGCCTGTTCATCTTATGAAGCGACTTATCGGACTTACTAGAAAAAGCAATTTCTGTATTTTCTAAATCAAGATAAAACTCCTTATTACCTTTCATATTTAAATGTATTCTGTAGGGTTATTCCATGCATCCCAAGAGGCTTCGGCTTGGTAGACAAGCATATCATATCCATTGACAACTGAAGCACCATTTTGTTCTGCTCGCAATAGTAATTTTGTCTTAGCGGGGTTATATACTAAGTCAAAGATAAGATGTCTATTGTCTATATAATCAAAAGCCAAATCAGGGCAGCTATCTACTTGAGGATACATACCCAGAGGGGTCGTATTGACAATAATAGTGCTGTGCTGCAAGACTGCTTGATCGATTTCATCATAGCTATAATCGCCTTTGGTCCTAGAGACTACCTTATAGGGGATATGCAGCTGCTTAAGGGCATATTGTACGGCCTTAGATGCTCCACCCGACCCTAATATCAAAGCAGCTTGATCATCTTTTCGGTTTAGGTTTTCTTTTAGGCTTTTGGTGAATCCATATACATCAGTGTTGTGACCTATGATCATGCCCTGATGAAAGATGATAGTATTTACTGCTTTTATACCAGCAGCTGCATCAGTAAGCTTATCCATGAACGGAAGGACCTCTTCTTTGTATGGGATAGTCACATTGAGACCTGCCACTGCTTGTTCAAAAACTTGCTTAATCTTTTCAATATTATTTAGTTCAAATATTCCGTACGTTGCATCATTGATGTTCTCGTCATGAAACTTCTGAGCAAAATACTTAGGTGAAAATGTATGTTTGAGAGTTTTTCCGATTAGACCAAATCGACGCATATTACTTTCCTTTTCCTTGTATGAGTACGAGTAATGTGTAAAATAAAATTTTGATATCCAAACCTATCGACATGTTTTCGATATACAATATATCAAACTTTAACCGTTGGATCATTTGATCAATATTACTTGCATAACCATATTTCACTTGGCCCCATGACGTAATGCCAGGCCTTACTTTCAAAAGATGTTTGTAGTGAGGTGCTTGCTCACTTATTTTCTCAATATAGTAAGCTCTTTCTGGCCTTGGACCTACCAATGACATTTCGCCTTTCAATACATTATAAAATTGTGGTATCTCATCTAAGCGATAAGTTCGCATCGTCTTACCCCAGGGAGTTATACGGCTATCAGTTTCACTAGATAGTCTTGGCGTTCCATCTTCGGCATCTACTACCATAGACCTAAACTTAATAATTTCAAAAGGAATACCAGCCTTACCTACCCGCTCTTGCTTGTAGAAAATGGGACCTTCACTAGAATATCTTACTCTGATCATAATATATAGTATGATTGGGCTCAATATCACGAGTGCAATAGCACTGATAAACAAGTCAATAATCCGTTTCAATATACGCTCCCATTGAGGCATTATATTTTGATCTATCTCGATCAAAACAGCACCATAGATATGATTCATCTGTACGGTACCGATGATGATATCATACATATCAGGTATTACCTTAATGAGAATATCCTCCTTGAAATCATATAGAATATCCAATATTCCTTTGAGCTGATCATGCTCAGATGTTTCTACGGCAATTATTACTTCCTCAATGGCTTGACTTTTGATCACATGGGCAAGATCAGCAACACGTCCCAGTTTAGGTATGAATTGTTCTATATGATTGATACTATTACCGTTGGTATCTATGAATCCAATAAATCGATGCCCCATACTATGAGGTCTATTGATCAACTCCTCATATAATTCCACGGCACTAGTATCGCCCCCGATGATCAGGGTATTATAGGCAATTTTACCTGCTTTTAATCGACGATTAGCCAAAGTAAGTATGACCATCCTAAAGAAGACCGTAATACCAAACTGTAGCAATAAAAGTCTGATAAAAGCTGCTCCATAACCAACATAAGAGTTACTTGTATCATCCAATAAAATGGAGAAAAATAGTATCAAAACTCCCATAAATGAAATGGCCGCCGTTCTCTTTATAGTCGCTAATCT
>JAHDGW010000138.1 GCA_020631635.1 Saprospiraceae bacterium | reverse complement strand
AGATTACCTGTGTCGATATACTGACTCCATACTGATGATTCTATCGTTTCTCGATAGTCGGCTACCGTATTACTCACATCATCAATCTGAAAAGAATGGTCATCTGCCAAACTTATAATGGACATAGAAATCAGAGAAATAGGAATCCCAAAAATGATAATTAGTAGAATATTAACCAGCAGATAGGCAATGATGTGAATCTTGACCAACTTTTGGATTAAAAGAATAAGCGGATTAATCAGAATGGCTAGTAATGCTCCAAAACACAAGGGTATAAGAGCGAATTTTAGATAAAACATAGCCACAACAATAAGTATTGCTGTGGCCATGAAATAGTATGCGTTTTTTAAGTTGGCTGTCATTTTTTTACATAATTGATGGATTGAATTTCTTGCTTTTCCAAGCATCGAGCATCCAAGTGTTTTTTTCTATTTCGCCCAAAAAGCCAGCAATAAGATCTATCGTTCCTTCATCATTAACTTCACTGGCAAGCTTAAGTACTTTTCTCATATTCTTGATGAGCTGCTGATGGTTGTTGATTAGAGTTGTGATCATAAGCTCGTCACTCATCTCATCGCGAGCTTCTTCTACGGTGCTATGCGTAAGGTAGTCACTCATCGAACCTAATGGCTTAAATCTTAAGGTCAATATCCGTTCAGCTACTTCATCAATGTTCAATTTAGCACTATTATACAGGTTTTCAAACAACTCATGTAGTTGAAAAAAATTGTCTCCTTTGATGTGCCAATGAAAACTTCTCAAGTTTTGGTAGTAAACAGTATAGGATGATAGTAAAACGTTAAGTGACTGAGCCACCGTTTTTAGTTTTTTATTGGAAAGTCCTAAATAATTCATTTGGTTAAAGTCTTTAATAGTTAAAAAAAATTTTTGGGGGGTGGGAGTCTGGATTAGATTATAAGACCAAGGTAGGTCTCTTAGTCTTTAGAATAAGTTCATTGGTACTCACCGAAACGAGTCTCCCAAAAAAGTCTGATTCAAATCCAGTAAAAGCAATCCAATCAGATTTCAGAGCCGGTAAGTATTCTGCAAAGAAACCTTCATCTAGCTCATGGTCTAAAATCTTGATCGTCCCATCTAAATCATTAATATCCATATCCATATTGGAAAGTGCCTTACGAATAGATAAAATATGATCTTCACTTCCTTCAAAAACATAATTGATATGAAAACCTAATCTATTTTTAATATCAAATAGTTTTTGAGTGATCGTTTGATCAATACCCCGAATGAAACAGGTTAATGATTTTGGTTTATGATATTCTATGCCCAATGGCACATTGAGACAAGGAGATTGCGTCAGTTTAGATAGTTCTGTTTCTCGTGTACCGAAAAACTGGTTAGTGAAGCTATCCTTACTTGTGAGAGATTGTATCCACAGGAGTGTATCGGTCTGATCTTCTATATCTTCTACATGAGAGAGTATTTCTCCGTAGTTGATTTTATAATTGGTTTTATCGTACTTCTTTCTCACCATTTCTAAAGTGGATTGCATATTTTCTTCAATATGGGTATTCACTTTTTCTTGTAGTACATTACCTACTGGCATACTAGCTACATGCTCTGAGTAGCTATGGCTTGCCATAGGAGCGAGGTGCATCGCAGGCACTCTGGTACGTAAAGTAAGAGGTGCTTTCAGATCCCTTGCTAGAGCCGTCACATAGTCTAAGTATGGCTCTGAGGGTTTTTCAGGGTTTATTATTATTGACTGGATATTCATATTTTTTAAATTTTATTTGAGAGATTGAGGATTGATTACATCAAGGATTCCTTTGTCAAAATCACTTTTGAGTTGATCAGTTCTTATTCTGGATTTTGCATTTGAGTTTACATACCTTATGCTAGTCCATTTCTTATCGGTGTTAAGTATCTTGATTCTAGGAGTCATATCTGATATAATTTATTGGGTTGTGAATATTTTATTTCTTGTATTGTTTTCAGAAAGCGCTTTCGGTGCTTAGGAAGCATTCTCAGCAGTATATTGCGTCTTGATGCATCTATTTCTGTATCTGTTCTTTTTATTTTTAGTCGCTTAAAATTCATATGCAGTTTCTCATCTTACCTTATAGTATATGATTATGTTCGATTGTAGATATAATTAATACCTGTTGCTATCTTTTTTTTAGTTATCGTCGAACACTATCGCATTCTCGTGAGTATGATAAGCGACAAACATTTTTATTCAACCCATAATTATATATATGAATTCGCAAGGAAAATTGATCGCTGGAATGATATTAGGTGCTGCAGCAGCGACAGCAGCTACACTTTATTTAAAATCAGAAAAAGGTCAGGAGTTTTTGACCAAAGCTGAATCAATAAGCAAAGACTTAAAAGATTCGGGTCTAGAAGTTTTAAATGAAGAGATAGATAAATTCAAGTCTAGATCGTCTGATCTAAAAGCTCAAACCTCTAAAGTAGTAGACCAAATCACCAACCAAGTGGAAAGTGTAAAAGCCAAAGCAAAGGCTCAATTAAACTAAGATAAAAACAGATAATGCCTGAATTTCTTCTCAAATACCTTCAAGCATTCGCTGGTCAGATAAGCAAAAAGATCATTGCTATTGCGGTTATGATCTTTTTGATTATTCTGTCAGTAATAATGATTTACTTAGGGTTAAATGCGCTACTCTTAGTAGCACTAAAGTATCTTAATTTTAGTTTACTGGGCATAACAGGAATTTTTCTGTTGACACATGCTATACTTCTCGCTATATTCTATTTTGTCATCAAGAGAGCTTTGACAACTTGGAATGTAGAGGTAGATAGTGAAGATCAGAAACTCATAGAAGAAGATCCTCAGTATGATGCTCATCAGCTCATCAACGATGGAACCAATTTAATATCTCAGATTATACAAAATCTAGATTCACCTACTTTAATAATCAAAAATTTAATAAAAATGAAAAGCATTCTATTCGCTTATGCACAATCAATTATTGTAAAAATTATAAAGAAATTTTATAAAAAAAGAAAAGTCAGTTCTACATAGAATTGACTTTTTTTTGAAAAGAATCGTTTAATCAGGGCATTTCAGCTCTGTTTTAGACCTCTATTTGCCAACTCATGATCATTGTAAAAAGCTATTCATAGAGGGTTTGTTACTCCACTACAATCACGTATTTACTCGTCTTTATATGAAATATAATTTACTCGCAAATATTTGCTTGTATTGCTACTTAGTTTCTTTCTCTTCTTTAATCTTAACTCTCAGAAAGAAGCTCAAGGCGGCGATGACTGCGCCAAGTCCAACACCATAACCTAATAAGTCATTATTGCCATCCCATGTGACTATTCTACCCGTGAATGATATACCTATTACTACCTTTACAAGTTTGATCAACATCGCTTTTAATTCATCAATGTTTCTGATCTGTAGCCAATCTGGTAAATTGGATATTTTGTGAATGAATAACTCATATAGTCCCAATGCTATCATAAAGAATACTACTCCAAGTAAGACGGAATCTATAGCTTTGAGAGCTTTTAAAATTACTTCCCCATCCTCTGGTTTCTCCAGTAATACTTATTCTATAACTTTGAAAATGCTATGGAAAGAATATCCAAATACGGTGAGTGAAAGTAATACTAAGCCCAGTACTGCTATGAAAACAGCCATTTTAAGTAAATGGCCAAGTGAATTGTGAAACGACATAGTATATATTTTTATTGAAAATAAAGCTTAGCATCGGTGTTATGTGCTGCTGTCTTATATTTTGAGATTAGCGCCATTGATAAAAGCTGGGCTCACTATGAGATCTTATTTAATATAAACAGTTTTGATATTGACGAACTCTCTCATGCCCTCCGTAGATAACTCTCTACCATAACCACTGATGCCGATACCTCCAAAAGGTAATCTAGGATCACTTTTTACAAATTGATTGACGAAACAGCTCCCCGCCTTCAATTTATATTTGGCTATGTATTCTCCTTTTTCTAAATCTTGAGTAAATATGCCCGCTCCTAGTCCAAACGAGGTGTCATTTGCAATTCGGATGGCTTCATCCTCGTTGCTGACTTTGATCAAACTTGCTACGGGGCCAAATATCTCATCATCATATCCTGGCATACCGGGCAATATATTTTCCAATACGGTAGGTACATAAAAAGCACCTTCTATATCAGGAATTTTTCCACCTAGTCTCAAATCAGCACCAAGGTGTAGGCATTTCATGACTTGATCATGTACTTCATCTCTCAAGTCTACTCTAGCGAGAGGGCCTAAGTCAACATTGGTCATGGGGTCTCCTACCATGAGATCATTCATACGATCGATAAACAAGGCAGAAAACTCATTATAGACATCGTGGTGAATAATAAATCGTTTGGCTCCTATACAACTTTGACCGGCGTTTAGGATTCTGGAACTTACACATTGGGAAACTGCCACTTCAATATCAGCATCAGGCAATATGATATAAGGATCAGACCCACCGAGCTCAAGTACTGTTTTTTTGATGTACTGACCTGCCATTTTCGCAACAGAAGATCCTGCAGCTCCACTACCTGTAAGACTGACTCCCTGTATATACCGGTGAGATATGATTTCTTCTATACGGTCAGACGTAATTTTTACACTTCTCAATGCATCGGGAGGTAGACCTATGGTTTCAAATAATTCTTCAATGGCCAGAGAACATCCTGTCACGTTGCTCGCATGCTTTAGTAATAGTGCATTTCCGACTAAAATATTAGGAACTGCCACTCTAAATACTTGCCAAAATGGAAAATTCCAAGGCATAATCATGAGTATACTACCAAGCGGCCGATAGCTTACGTAGCTCTTGTGAGCATCAGTTTCGATAATTTTATCCTCTAAAACATCTGGTGCCTGGTGATGATAATAATTACATAGTCGTATACATTTTTCAATTTCCTGTGTAGATTGGTGCAAGGTTTTACCCATTTCTAGAGTCATCAATTCGGCAAGTTTTTGTTTTGATTCTTCCAGTTTTTCAGCAAGCGTTGCGATGCATTCTCTACGACTCTCTAGAGAGCTGTTACTCAATGTACGGTAAGCTGCATGATTTGCATTGATGATGCTTTTGATATCCTCAGTGCTGTGTAGCTTATAAGTTTCTATTTCTTGGTTGTTTACAGGGTTTATGCTAGATATCATAGGGTTGTTGTATTTAGATGAAGGCCTCATTTATCATACATCTGATTAACTTACATGTTCTATACGAAGCCCTAATTATATGAAAAAAGCTAAACGGCAGAACCGATTAGCTTTAGCAGAATCAATACCTTGGGTTAGAAAAGTATCGATTACTTTTATACATGAGATTATAATTTCAGTTAAGATCTATCTACTAGAATGAAATTGCTGTGGTTAATTGAAAATTGAAATTTTTTAAATTTTGCGATTCTTCTACGACATCACCAAAGGTGCGATCTTCATCAAAATCGATATAGCCTTTACTCACTCTCGCGTCTAATGCAACATGGTCTGTAAATCGAAAACCTACTCCGATTACACCGCCTACATCGAGACGATTATAGTTAGATTCATCATTGTCATTCACCACATCGGATCCATTGAGTGCAGCGTATCTTACCTGACTATTCATGAGATAGCTAAATTGAGGTCCTGCATAGATGTAGAATGGTTCTAAAAGATTTAAATGCATAGTCAGAGGTAGTTCTAAATAATTACTCTCAACCTCTACATCAAAAAGTGAACTTTCATAGCTACTACCTTTTTGTGTATAAAGCAGCTCTGCTTGAAATCCGATGAGATTGTAATCATATTTTGAAAATACACCGATTGTAAATCCATTTCTTGAATTTACATCTTCGATTTGACCATCTGAGGATGAAAGGTTAGAGAGTGACCAACCTCCTTTTACACCAACTGTTTGTGAAAATGCAAAACTGGTAGAGAATAATAAAAGTAACGTATATATTGTATGTTTCATTGCAAGTTATTGTGTTAAAAAAGAGAAGGCGCATACATGTATGCGCCTATGTTTATTGTTTTCAAAGCGTAGAGATTATCCAAAAATGACTTTGGCGCCTTCAATCTTGGAAGCTATTTCATCTCTATCGTTGATGTAGCTATAGTTGTTGTTAAACGACCTACTAGGTTTGTCTCCTATGATATAATGTTTTACAGTGAGGTCGGGAGCATTGATGACCACTTGATCCGATACTCGGATACTTTTGTCACCAAGAGATTCATCCATCGATTCCAAACTTGATAGAACGATCAGTCGATCACCGATAGCATATATTTTCTCAATTTCTAGAGACTTGTTTTGCTCAGAAATTTCGGCCTCGACCATGATAGTTTGTTCATATAGCTTGGTCTGTTCATCAGGCCATGAAGTGTCTATATAGGGAACTTCTACCGTTCGTTCTTCCATCACTACCTCTACGGTAGGTACGGTTATGGTCTTGGTTTTGGTGCCTACATTGACATCCATCCAATCCACATCATATTCTGGTAAAGTACCAGCTTCTGCAGATATATCTACGTCGGGTAGTTCACCCTCTTTGGTCTGTTGTACATCACATGATGTTATACCTATGGCTAATAAGAAAATTGGAAATATAGTTTTAAAAAGTTTCATATTTGGTTTTTTGATTAGGAGTAAATAATGATTAAAGTAGAGAATAAGGATTTCTCTAGGGTTTAGAGGCTATACGCTTGACTAGCGAAATTCCAAAAAGCACGATAGCTACGAAAAATATGATTTTAGCTATTCCAGCTGCTGCTCCGGCAATACCTCCGAAACCTAATACTGCTGCGATTAATGCTATTACTAAAAAAGTGATTATCCATCTTAACATGTTGTATAGTTTTTAAGTGTCATTACTGACGTTAGTAAAAAAATGATTTAATTTATAATTGACGTAGAAGAGTAATTATGTATGTTACTAATTCTACGATTTATGGCTGACTATGATCAGTCTCGCTATTTTGCTTGAGCTGATTGATTGTATCAAATTTTGAAATCTGAATACCATCTTGTTCAGTGATGATCTCCTCGGAGACCGGCTCATTATCGGTAGTCATGCTCTGGGTCGAAAATCTAGGTAAGTTGATTAGTATAATCAATCCTATAATCAAGACGCTGAGCGTTAATATCCTTGACTTATGCTTTGCTGACATTAATAAGTATTATTTACAATCTCATTCAACTCTCGTATGGGAGATTGATGATCATTCAAGATATCTCTACGTTTCTTGACTTGTCTTTTTAGACTTTTATAAGCTTTACTAAAAGCCGTCATTGCTTGAGGATCTGCATCCTGAACAAAAATATCTTCTCCTGGGACTCTCAATCTTATTTGTATCGAGATATCATTTGGAGTATTACCATCGTCTTCTTTAAAAAAGACATTACATTGGGTAATTCTCTTTTCATACTTAGTTAGATTATTTATATGTTGTTCGATGTGAGATTGATTTTCAGTACTCAGATTAAACGGGCATTCTATAGTTGTTGTCATGGAAATTAAGTTTAGTGAAAAATGATTTATAAGTTAGACTACTTGGGTAACCTAGTACTTTCTGATATAATTTCTGGCTGCTTCGTAGATAGAGTCTGCATGCTTGAGTTCATTTCTTAGGTTAGGGTTTACGGGATCAGTTTTTAAATGATCAATTTGTTCTGCAATTCTATCCCGATGCATATCTATCTGTTCCCAGAAGGTATCATTAATCTGCTCCGCGACCTTGTAACCACGACCTTTCGTTGTGATCATTTCATCGATACGGTCTAGCAAAACTCTATATTTGGTTATAGAATCACGTGCTATGCTTTCGGTGTTGTTATTTATTATTGGTTCCACAGTATTTAAATTTGATTTCAGTTATGATACTGTTGTAAACTTGTAATTGTTCGATTTCTATGCTGATTATATGAAAAATGAAGTATAACCCATTGAGTAATTATGAGTATAATTAGGTTTATGATCTTGGTGATTTGTGCTTGATAATGGGTGCCAACGCCTGCAGAAATGATAATAGGAGCAAGTCTTTCTTATCTGAGCTTAGTAAACAATTTTCCACTCAAAAAGCTAAAAATTTGATTTAACTGATTCTTCCCCAGTCCTTGATGCGATTACGCATACACATTACCGCTTTTTTCAAAGGTAGATTGATCTCTTTCTTCAGATAAGGATCGTCATTGATAACTTGCTCCGCATAATGCCTGGCTACTTTGATTATTTCATTGTCTTGCACAAGGTTGAGTAGCTTGAAGTCCATGATTCCGCTTTGTTGGAGTCCTTCTATATTACCAGGTCCACGGAGTCGCATGTCAGCTTCAGCGATTTTAAAGCCATCGTTGGTCTCGACCATCGTTTTGATACGCTCTTTTCCTTCTTTCGATACTTTGAAGCTCGACATCAGAATACAGTAACTTTGCTCTGCGCCACGACCTACACGACCGCGTAATTGATGTAGTTGTGATAAACCAAATCGCTCTGTATTTTCTATGATCATGACGGATGCATTCGGCACATTGACACCTACTTCGATTACTGTAGTGGCCACCATAATTTGCGTTTTCCCTTCTACAAATCGTTGCATTTCAGCATCTTTATCCGCGGCTTTCATGCGTCC
>JAHDGW010000137.1 GCA_020631635.1 Saprospiraceae bacterium | reverse complement strand
CGTAGAGCTTTTAGATTGACCAAATTGACTTTTAGGTAGTTGTGCTTTACATACTTACGAGCACTTACCGTTGCAGGAACAGGAATAATTTTATAAGGAATTTCCATATTTTTAATTCTTCTGGTAAGTTCAAAATCTTCCATGATGCAATAATCTTCATTGTAGCCCCCAAGAGCCCTGAATACCGAGCTAGTAATAAAAATACATTGATCTCCTCCCCCTGCATAAGCACCATCGTATCGAGTCATGAAACTATTGATTCTTCTCAGGAATCCCTGATTATCAAATCGATAACTAAACCAACCGTAGGCCTTTGAGCTACCTACAGCTTCATCGATATGTTTAAATACCTCTTTGGGGACCAATACATCTGCATGGACAAATAACAATATATTACCTTTGGCCATTTGAGCGACATGATTCATTTGAGCGGCTCTTGAGTTGTGTGGAGTATCTATAAATTGACAAGGATAATCTGCACTAACCCCCTTGGAATCGTCAGTAGTAGATCGGGCATTTGCTACTATTATTTCAACTTTATGACCCTCTGACTGATCAATTATAGCCTCTAAGCACTTAGGTAAGTGATTAGCCTCATTAAAAGCTGGTATTATTACCGTATAAAAATTAGATTCTTGCAATGAAAAATTATTGGTTACGTCATACTTACATGAGCATATACGTGTTATGTTCAATCTTTGGATTTTTGATAAGTCCTATTTTTCTACAAGGACAAGAATTAAATTTAAAATCACAAACCCTTCTACAATTAATTAAAGAACAAAAAAATACTGTAGACATAGAAAGCTATTTTTCTAATATCACAACTGATCAGCTCGTACAAGAGCTAAAGACTGATGATGAAAAGCTGGCCTTTTGGATAAATATATACAATGCATATATTCAAATATTACTTATTGAAAATCCAGAGCTATACGAAGATAAAAACGCCTTTTTTACGGAGCCTCGTGTTTCTTTTGCTGGCAAAATATTGAGTTTTGATGAGATAGAGCACGGTATTATACGGCATTCTCAGTTCAAATTTGGACTAGGTTATATCACTAATCCTTTTGCCTCCGACTGGGAAAAGTCATTGAGAGTAGAAAAGCGAGATGGTAGAATCCATTTTGCGCTTAATTGTGGAGCTAAGTCATGCCCCTATATAGCCATCTACAAGCCAAAGGAAGTACGAAGTCAATTGCAAAAAAGCACTTGCAAGTATTTATCAACCGTATCTGAAATGAAAGAAGAGGAAGACACCGTAGTTACTAGCCCATTATTCAAATGGTTTCGAGGAGATTTCGGTAAATCAGAAGATATAAGAGACTTATTGCAGAGCTGTGAAATTTTAGAGCAAGAAGATCAAAAAACCAAGATGATCGTGGGTCCATATGACTGGACTCTAGAGCTAGGTAATTTTATCGATTTGTAATTCTTAGATTATAAGTCTATACCCTATTAGTATAATGAGGGTTGTTACCCGTTCATAAATTCAATCAACCCATTCATCCTATCTCTAAATCGATCATGAGCCTCAAACATCTGTCTAAAAAATGAATTGCGCTGTTGTGCTCCGTGAATACTAATGAGGCTAGAGTGTCTTTTGAGGTTGCCGAGGTACCATTCCATATGTTCACATATTCGCCGATCTGCAGACCTTAGGTAATTAGGGGTATCGTACTTATTATAGACCAACTGATATTCATCTCCCTGAATAAAAATGACTTCCGAATTGATGTTTAGCTGATTGAGGTAAATTTTTATTTCTGATAATGGCGCATCACTTTTTCTAAAAAACTTCTGACCAGATTCTGCTATGTCTTTGAGGTATGTGATCAATTGATCTATTTCCTCTAGGAGGTAGTTAAGTTCTTTCTGATCAGTCAAATAACCAGATGCCACATAATACCTGATCTGCATATACGTGAGCCTGAGCATTTCAGAATTCCATATCTCCTCCGTCGGAAACTCAAAATAAAAGTCACAGATATTTTTGAAGATGGGGTTCAAGGCATTATCTCCTATCCCTGAATCTATACCGTCCCACAGTATTTGATCTTTGATATCCCAGGATAATCGATTCCAAATATCCATCTTAAACCCTATCAACCTAGGAAACTGAAGCATATAGCTAAATGGAATTTCATTAGCCAAAACTGTAGCTCGTAGATTGGTAAGGTTACGTACTTGATTGAGGTGATCCAATATATTTTGCCAATATTGATCATATCGATATGGTTTAAAAATAAGTGCATCTGACTCAAACGGGTAAGGCTGTAGCCCGAGATCATTAGAAAGTAAAGATGCCAATGGAATATTCATCTTCTGGACTAGTATCAACAGCTGATCGGCAGTAAGCTGTGAGTCTCCGGATATCTTTTTATAAGTATTAGAAATCGACAAGCCTAGTACCTCACTAATATTATGTACTAAGTTTTGTGATTGCCCTTTTTCAGCTTTGAGATACTCAAACAAGCCCTTCTGATCTAGCATTCGATTTACTTTTTCTCAATATAGTGTAAAACAAGATCATTAATTATCAAAATATGAGAATTAATTCAAGTTAGCTCTTTCCGGTAATGCTCATTATCAGATACCGATAATTCTATTTTTTTCAGTGTCATGAGTCTACCCAACTATGATTTTATACTTGCAAAAAGAAATAAAGAGAGCCTATAAAAGTGCCTGTTATGAATAGCTCTCGGTCAATCAAATGATGATCGAGAGCTTTAATTAAAAAACCTACATTATCATGATTAAAAAAATTCATTTCGTTTTAGTTTTTACGATACTAAGTATCACCATGTATGGACAACAAATTACCGAAGGGTTCAATGGATTTATCTATGACGGCAATCTGTACAGCGATAGAAGCCTTGAGCCTATACTATCTCAAAATCGTACGTCTATGATCTATTACAATCAATGGAAAGACTCAGCAAGTCCTGCTCGATTTTTGACTGGCCTTGGTTTGACAGTAGTAGGTAGTATGATGACCAGTAATACTGATGATGATGTATTTACATTACTCTCTGGTGCATGGCTTTTAGGCCCTATGGTAACCTTATCTGGGGTAATAGTTGCCGCTACGGGAATACCTAAATTGTTCAGAAAAAGGAAATATCTGTACAACGCCGTTTTTGAGTATAACGCCAGTCAAGATTCTGGTCATAGGATCCAAAATAATAAAGAATACATTGATGTCGAGTTTGGATTCACAAATCATGGAGTCGGCCTTAGCATGACTTTTTAAGTATGGTAGAAAACATAATTAATTCAACGCAAATAAACTTTCATAAAACATTGAGCTTGCTATGCTTACTATTTGCGCCAAAAAGCTACCTTTGTGGCAAATTTTAATAGCTACTTATTTATACTCTATAAAATAGAACCTAAGTATGGCAAACATTGGTCACATCAAACAAATCATTGGTCCAGTATTAGATATCAGCTTTGCTGGTGAAGGATCTAAGCTTCCAGAAATATTAAATGCACTTACTATAGAGAGACCCTCCGGTCTTTTGACACTAGAAGTCCAGCAACACCTTGGAGAGGATAGCGTACGTGCTATTGCCATGGAAAGTACTGACGGACTGACTAGAGGTATGGCCGTAACAGATACTGGAAGACCAATATCTATGCCTATCGGAGATCAAATCAAAGGTAGACTTTTCAACGTAGTAGGAGATGCTATCGACGGTATCGCTCCTGTAGAAAAAGGTGATAATGCATATGCAATCCATAGAAAGCCACCGCGTTATGAGGATTTATCCACAGAGACTGAGGTACTTTTCACAGGTATCAAAGTAATCGACTTGATCGAGCCTTATCAAAAAGGTGGAAAGATCGGATTATTTGGAGGTGCCGGTGTAGGTAAGACCGTACTGATCCAAGAGCTGATCAACAACATTGCCAAAGGATACGATGGAATATCAGTATTTGCAGGTGTAGGCGAACGTACTCGTGAAGGAAATGACTTGATGAGAGAGATGCTAGAGTCTGGTATCATCAACTATGGAGAAGACTTCTTACATTCTATGGAAGAAGGTGGTTGGGATCTGAGTAAAGTAGATCATGAGAAACTAAAAGAGTCTAAAGCGACTTTCGTATTCGGACAGATGAATGAACCTCCGGGTGCAAGAGCTAGAGTGGCACTTTCTGGTCTTACGATGGCCGAGTACTATAGAGATGGTGATATGTCTGACCCATCAGGAGGAAAAGATATCCTTTTCTTTATCGATAATATATTTAGGTTTACCCAAGCGGGATCAGAGGTATCAGCACTGCTAGGTCGTATGCCTTCAGCGGTAGGATACCAACCTACTCTGGCAACGGAGATGGGTCTGATGCAAGAGCGTATTACCTCTACTAAGCGAGGTTCTATTACTTCAGTACAAGCGGTATACGTACCTGCGGATGATTTAACGGATCCAGCACCAGCAACAACCTTTGCTCACTTAGATGCAACTACTGTATTGAGTAGAAAACTAGCATCACTTGGTATCTATCCAGCTGTAGATCCACTTGATAGTACCTCTAGAATCTTAGAGCCATCTATCGTTGGAGATGAACACTACGATTGTGCTCAGAAAGTCATGAATATACTTCAGAGATACAAAGAGTTGCAAGATATTATCGCAATTCTAGGTATGGAAGAGCTTTCTGAAGAAGATAAGCAAGCGGTACACCGTGCACGTAGAGTACAGAGATTCTTATCTCAACCATTTCACGTAGCAGAGCAGTTTACAGGACTCAAAGGTGTACTAGTACCTATCGAAGAAACAATCCGAGGATTCAATATGATCCTTGACGGAAAGGTAGACGAGTATCCAGAAGCAGCATTTAACCTGGTAGGTAGCATCGATGAAGCTATCGCTAAGGGTAAAAAATTATTAGCTGAAGCAAACGCTTAATCAATATGCAATTAGTCGTATTAACACCAGAAAAAGAGATATTCAAAGGAAGTATAACCTCTGTAAAAGTGCCGGGTACTACTGGTCAATTTGAGATTTTAAATGGTCATGCTCCTATAGTATCCTCACTCAGTAGCGGTCAAGTAAGAATTATTGCCACAGGTGGTGATCGTAAAACGTTTGATATCGCTAAGGGATTTGTAGAAGTTCTCGACAATGAGGTATCACTCTTAGTACAAGGAGTAAGCGAATTATAAATACAAGTATCTTATCAATACGAAAATACATAAGCCTCGACTTTTAGTCGGGGCTTTTTTGTTGATTATAGCGGTTGTATGGTGTCACTTGTTAAAACTTCTTACGTCTAAAAAATATTCACTACATTATAGCAACTAACGGAATAAGCAATGGATGGTAGACATAGAGAACATAAGTACCAAGAGTATATCCAAAGGATCAAGAATGCTAAGGATGATGTCACTGCGCGATTGAGCGCTAAAGGAGAAGACAGCACCATAGAAAATATCCTTGAGGATCTACGAACACGAGGTGATCGTTCTGAGATCATGACTATTCAAGTCATCTTGGTCGTGCTAACTGTGCTTGTAAACTTGACTTCCATGATCGTTCATGGTTTGGGTTTATGGCAGTTGATATCCTTGGCCCTGATCATATTTATTGTGTTGTATCGAAAAAAAGTTCGTGATGGAGTACAACTAGTTTCTGATAGATTTCAGTCTATGCAAGATATAACTGGTACTGGACCAAGTAAAACTGATAAAATCAATTATGCATTATCAGGTTTGCAGCTCAAAAAAACACGATGGTCATGGACTCGCAATATGTATACCTTCTTCTTTCCGCTTATTATGCTTAATGCACTTTTATTTCTGAATACTGATTTCTCCATTGGTCAATGGATATTACTTACCATCATAGCATATGTCGCAGGCGGATATTTCTGGAATAGATTCTTTACAGAAGAAGTCGAAGATCTTGAGTTTACGGAAGAGGAACTATCAGAAATAGAGCAATAAGTACTTTTAGGATTGGCTACCCCTCACTACTGGACGTTCTCTCTATTATTTATCCTAGTATTATCTATAGTTTAAAGTAAGCCTACATCAATCTTATTTATTCTGTCAGTTTATGGCTTAAGCTTTTATTTACTTTTTATACCGCTAGAACAAAATATAATGCAGCTCATAAAATGCATTTATGCATGAGCTGCTATAACTAAATAGCAATAAGACCTATGATTTTAGCCTTTATACGAGAAAAAGTAGGAAGTCAGTAAGCTTGTACCGACCTCCTATCAATCTATTTTATTTTTTAGTCTGGTAGTAATCAAATACTTTAGTGACTACGGCTTTACCTAAGCTAGCAGGATCCTTTCTGATTGCTTTTTCTTGCTTACCCATAGATAGGAATAAAGCATCTACGGCTCTCTCTGCCATAAAATCACTGAGGTTACTATCAACCTTTTTATCATCAGATGCAAACAAGTTATAGGCGCCAGTTGCCATCGGCCAATATTGCTTCGCTTCAGTTTGATTGAGTTGAGTATCCAGTTTTGCACTGTATCTATTTTTTACACTTTTGTACATCGCCTCTTTCAGCACTTGCGTAGCGGCATCTTCACCACCAATCACAATAGCGGCGGCATCCTTAAAGCTTACCTCTTTGATAGCATCAGTCATGATACCTTGACCCTCAGAGTACATGAGCTTAGAAGCGGCACCGATCTGAGCCTTAGCCTTGTCGATTTCTCCACCTAAACCTAGCTTGCTTAAGGTGGCTAATACGGGCTGTATCTCTGCTGGCAGAGCACTTGTAGGGTCATCACCGCTTAACTTTGATAAAGTACTTAGTGCTTTGAAAGCACTACTATTCAAAACTTCCTTTACGGCAGAAATCGTTTCAAAGTTAGTAGGTGCAAGATTGATATAATCTGATAATGAACCGCAAGATCCTAAGATTAGTGAACAAGTCAACAGGACTGAAATTCCAATATTTTTCATAGTGTAATATTATTTTTGTGTCTTTAATGTTAAAATATACTATACAGACGATAGTCTTGAGGTGAAGGTACTGCCTCCTGTGCATTTAAATAAATTTTAAAACTCTCAGATGTATTTATTGTTAGTACTTTCGCATCAAAGTAAGAAAAACTAATTGAACCAAAATAATAGCGATATAGACCAAGAAGAGCAGGAGATGCTGGATAGCATAAAAGTCTCTCGAATCATCATACCAATATTACTTGGGCTTGGCGTCGTTACTTACCTGATATGGAAGTCTTGGGACCCCGTGGCAATCGCTCAGATACAATGGACATCTAAGACTTCATTCTTTCTAGGCATTGCATGTTTGATATGGATCATACGCCATCTATTTTACTCATGGAGGATGCGAGTGTTGTCCCTCAAAGCATTTAGTTGGAAAAAAAGCATGGAACTTATCGTACTATGGGAATTCAGCTCCGCAGTATCACCTACAAGTGTTGGAGGATCTGCCGTTGCAGTATTTTTCTTGGCACAAGAAAAAATTAAAGCGGCACGTGCAGTATCTATAGTGTTGTATTCCCTAGTAGTGGATACCTTATTTTTCATCATAACGCTCCCTACGCTGTTCTTGATTTTTGGACCTAGTGTCCTGCGCCCTGAGGCATCTGTGTTTAGTGATTTAGGCGGTATAGGTTATATTTTTGTCTCACTTGTAAGCGTTATGATCATCTATACATCGTTCGTTTTTTATGGTCTTTTTATAAATCCAACGCATATACAGCGCTTTCTCTATTGGTTATCTAGAAGAAAGTTATTGAGAAGGTTTGAAGAGACCCTCCAAAAGACAGGAAATGATATTATCGATGCATCTAGAGAACTAAGTCAAAATGATTGGACTTTCCATGCGGCCGCAATATTAAGCACCTTTGGTGCATGGACCACCAGGTTCTTAGCTCTCAATTTTATTATACTTGCTTTGGTATCAGTAGTCTCACCGGCATTTATAGATCAATTATTGATCTATGGGAGAGGAGAAATGATGCACAGTATCATACAGTTTTATCCAACTCCTGGTGGAGCAGGTCTTACAGAATATACCTTCAAAGGATTCTTTGATGACATCATCTATCCAGCTGAAATAAGTATAGTCATTGCATTAGTTTGGCGCTTGATCACTTATTATAGCTATCTGCTGGCAGGCGTGATAGTTATACCTAATTGGTTTAGAAAAATCATTGCCAGAAGACGAGCTGAACGTTAAACCCACATTAAGTATTATAAAATCTGACTACCTCATCGGTAAGGCGGGATTTGACCATAAATTGCTTATGTATTGCACTGTATGCTCTTCTCTTCAATTTACAGCACTTAATGCGGGCTAAATCACTATATATTTTTAAATTTTCGTTTTTGACCTAAAATGTCTAGGATTATCTTGCTTTTCTTATTCAACTTGGCTCCAATATAGGACTCATATAAATCTTTATATTTACTGTGGACATTGCTAGGTTGTTTTTCTCCATTGATTTTTAGATGCTTACCTGATAGCTCTATTTCATTATTTTGATCAGGTTCTAGCAATCCGTCTTTATTGAGCATATAACTCATCTTATCGCTCAGTGTATTTCCATACGAAAATGAATGCTTTCTATTACCAAAACTTGGCGGCGTAGGTGGAGCTGGAGGCGTAGG
>JAHDGW010000136.1 GCA_020631635.1 Saprospiraceae bacterium | reverse complement strand
CAGAGATATCCCAAATGAAATTAGGCCAAAAAACACATTAAGCCAAAAAACGGAATCAAGCTGATTAGTATTTAATTCTTCTGATTGTATGATCGCTTTAGAATAACCCTGACCGATTACATTGTTCAGAATACCTAGAAATAGTAATAAAAAAGTTAACTGCCCAAATATAGACGGAGTTAATAGAGATGTCAATATAATACCTGTGACAAAGTTTACACTATTGTTACATAAGCTCGAGATGTAGTTCCAATAAAGGCTTTCTCTTGTTTTTATCTTTATATATTGCGTCTGTGCAATCAAGAGGTTTAAAAATAGTCATTTTTACAAGCAAGTTTTTAAGTTACTCAGAAACTTTTATTTATCGGCAAATTCAATATCTAGCTGAAAATCATGAAGTAAAAGTAATCTGTACAGAAATTTTCAACCAAGAATATTTTCCGTTTTCAAATGTTGATACCCTAGAATATGATTACTCTAAACCGTGTTTTCTGGGAAAAGTGTTGATCAATAAAATTTATTTCAACAAATCCTTTTCTAAAAACTTGAATAGAATCATAGAGTCATTCAAACCAGACATTATTCATTGTCACTATGGGATAAATGCATTGATTTTTAGTCATAATATGCAATTATCTAATATTCCAGTTTTTGTTACATTTCATGGATATGATGCATCCCGACTTTTAGATTCTTCTAGACTATATAGATCCCGACTTAGAAGATTATTCAGAAAAAAGAATGTTTTTCCAATAGCGGTTTCAAAAAAAATAAAGCAAAATTTAGAAAAGAACCGTATCTATTCAAGAAATACAAAAGTTCGTTACTTGGGAATTGATGTAGGCTATTTTACTCCTAGTGAGAGAAATATAAAAGACCTCATATTTATTCAAGTATCAAGATTTGTTGAGAAAAAGGGTCATATATATACCCTAAAGGCATTTTCTAAATATATCAAAGAGAGCAATAATACTGAGGCTAAATTACTTTTTATTGGAGATGGTAAGCTAATGGATGAGTCTAAGAAATTATCCATAGAGCTCAACATAAATAATCAAGTAGAGTTCTTGGGAAAACAATCTCAAGAAGGAATAAAGAAACACCTCAATGATGCCTCTATATACGTACAGCATAGTGTCACAGATGCAAGTGGTGATATGGAAGGCTTGCCTATAGCCATAATGGAAGCTATGTCCATGCAATTGCCGATTTTATCAACTAGGCATTCAGGTATACCAGAGATCGTCGAAGAAGGCGTAAACGGCTATCTTTCAACAGAACGAAATGTCGATGAATTTGCACAAAAAATGAAACTGATTTCAACTTGGTCCAGATTGCGTATAAATCGCGAAAAGGTAAAATCAGATTTTGATAGCCATAAAAACTTTATGCTTTTAGAAAGCGAATATTATCAAACAATAGGGTAGAAACCAATGTATAGCCTCTTCACTATATAAGTGATAAGGACTATCTCATGATGACCATTTTACTGAATCCATTTTTAAAATACGTGTCTGCTTCTGTAAAGTATGTTTCGTAGTTATCTGATATATTGGTATCATATTCTACCTTATATAGATATACGCCATTGGCAAGTTTATCTCCATACTCATCTGTTCCGTCCCATTTATAGCTTGTACGATTATGACCTATATGCAATGGACCAAGTTCGTCGGGTGATATCTGACGAACTAATTTACCACTCAAAGTATAAATATTAATCATCATCGCAGTAGGTGCCTCATCTCCTGTCACGGTGAATACAAACTGAGTATTAGTACTGAATGGATTTGGATAATTCAGAACGTTAGAAATTGAATTTTTAGTAATGACCTCAAATGTAATTTCATAGGCATTTTCCCCAGCAAAATTTCCTGTTTGATCTCGGCTTTGAGCAATAAGCATATATGTGCCATCTTGATCAAGTATGGGTGTATATATGATCGATGCCTTATTAATGTTTTCTGAAGGATCAGCAGCGATAAACTGAATGTCTGTTCCGTTTAAATCCACGTTTTGAGAATTGCCATCCGGGTATTCTATAAATATTTCAAATAGCTCAGGATCATCTAACATCAGAAATTGATTGTCATCTATAGAGGTAATTACGATCTCTGGCTTTGAAGAAACGAGATCACCATTTGTAATATGAACACCATCAAATGTTAAATCTAAAATAGGGTTTTTCTCATCCTTGTCTATGTAAAAATTACCCACCCCGATATTATTAAAATAATATTGTTCCATTGGGTTTTTCTCATAGTTGATATCGATCGTCCATTGATACAATCCATCTAGATTAGTCGTCTCTTTCTTCCACTCCAACAAATATGATGATTTAGCTGCTATAGCGTCGATTTCTATCTCTTCAATAGTTTCATTATTCTGAGCGTCGACGATACTTATTTTGGCTTTGCAGTTATTGAAGTCGGTATTGGTATAATTATAAATGGGTAACTGCAGTTCTAATAGTTCACCTCTCGTTAATGTATCCGATTTAAAACTAAATCGATCATCATTCGTATTGATAGATAGATCTGCTCTTGGTGTATGAGTTACTCTTACATAATCTATCTGAGGACTTGTTTTATTCAATTCATCATTAAAAACAAATTCCACTATAATCGCTGATACGCTAGTTTCATTAAAATTTTCTAGCGATAAAGGAGAAGTCATTTCTCTTTCATAGACTAGTGTTTCAGTGTTATTATCCTCTACGGCATAGACGTTGACATATACGCTATCTTGGTCCTCTTGGTCAGAAAGTTTCCATTCTAAGCTGTTCCAGTTTTGTGATTCTTTTATAATCGTGGTCTTTATACTACCATCACTTATATTTCGAGAATATAAGCTATTAAGACTTATGACAGATGATATATCTGACCCTATCTTTTCGTCTCTAACTCCGGTATCCTTCGAGTAGAAGATACCATAAGGTACGGTGCCTAAGGAGGCTATATCTCTTATATTTTGAGCTCCTTGCTTTTCAAGAGTATTAAATATATTTCTGTTATTGTTGCTAAGTGAGTCTAATGCCCAATCGTCGACATTAAGGTTAGAGCTTAGAGTGTTGGTTACGGTAAATAAAAATACATGATCTCCACTGTCTACTTGATCTTCTAAGAAATTCACCAGGCTTATTCGATCTTCAGCGTTGTCAGTTTTGAAGAAGAATATCCGTTGAGTACCTGCTTGAGTATAACTACCATATTCACCAGGGATAGTATTTTCTATATAGGTAAAATTTTCCAACCTCTTCAGCGCTACGCCTATTCCATCAAATGGTATTTCCCAAAGTTTCATTTTACCAGATGTGGTTCCATTTTGAAAAAGCCTAGGTACTACATCACCATCGGGTACACGAATATTCATGAGCATGTCGAAGTACTCGTCAGGGACATCAAATTTGCGATTATCGAGCAATTCATGGTTGGATAGGTCATTTTTCAAAAACTGATAATAATGTCCTTGGTTCCAACCTTCTTGACCATCCTTATCATATGTGAATGAGGCCTCTTTCCATAGATAGCCTACATTAGCGTCTGTGGAGTCCGGAGATACTCTCCAGTAATATATTCGATTGTCCACTTTTTCTATACTAGGAGTATAGTTGATGAGACCACCTGATTGAGTTACTCTTCCTGTTTCTAGGATTGGACTATTGAATAAAGTCGTAGTATCAATTTCGAATACATAGGTCTGCTCTTTAATTAGAGCATTGTTAGTAGATGCTTTGAGTTCGAAAGGACAACTCTCACTTACGATAGAAAAGTCATATGGATACACCGTGTTCAGTCCATTATCTAAAATGTAAAAGCAAAATCCTTCACCATTTGTTAATTCGGTCAATCGATTATTTGACTCTGCTAGCGATGTAGGTATTTCTTCTATTTTGTTATTAGGATCTACCACGATTTCTATGCTATTCTTACCGAGTTGAGTGGGATCCGGTGTAGGTATTGTCAAGGTTAGTGTAGTACGATTTGGTGGAGAGGGTATAGTATCCAATATTTCGTACAAAATATCACCTGTTGGTCCCCGATGTTGTACTAGTATCTCTAATTCTTGAGCTCTATGATACCCAATATTGAATACATCAAAATTTAGTGAAAAGCTATCTGAATTAGTACTTACAATAGATGGATTTACAGAAACACTTTGTTTATCAACGGTATAGTCGACACCGTCATGCGAATTAAGTTTCACAGCAGGGTCACCGTGTAGGGTAAGCTGATGCATTAGACTACGAGTTGCTGGAGTGGTAGAACTCTTATTAGATTTGTAAATTTGATTAACAAGTGCTCCGAGACTGCTACCATAAAATTCACCACCTAAATTACTATAGAAGTCTGTACCACTGCGTCCCTGCGTAGATACATATGCGGTGCTTGATGCGGCTAAGAAGGCTATTGACCCTTTTTCTGGTTCTAAGACAAAATCTTCACTTAATCCTCGTGCATTCGAATGAACATTTCCGGAAAAACAGCCAAGTGAAATGATCATCGGATACTTCCTATAATTAGTGTATTGACTTACATCTTCAAGACTAAAATCTAAAGTACCTACAGCGGAATGTCCAAAGAATGTCACTATTGAAGTACCGTCATCAATGAGGCCTTTTATCTCCTGAGATAATGATGTTTCAACATTATCAGATGAATACTTCCTAAAGGTTGTCACATCAGCACCAAATCGATTATTCTCTAAGGTATCACGCATCCTTTCTAAGAAATTAAAAATGCCCTGCTGTATATCCGGATCACCACCGCTTAGGTGAATGACTTTCTTCATCCAAGCCTTTCCTTCTATGGTTTGATCCCAGTATGAAAGATCATCATGTTGTTTTACTTTTTCAAAATAATCTGCTAGTTCATCTTGATCCTTTGCAGCAATACGTCCAATTAAAAACTTAGGGTCGGCCGTACCACGACTACATACATTAAGCATGTCAGATCCTGGTTGCCCGAAAGGTGATACGTGATTGACAGCAGCATTGCTGAGATTGTCCTCATTAGTACGTACTAGATTGTATTCTTGCCCCTTTCCGACCACATACCAGTAGTCTAGACTGGTCCATACATTTTCGATGTAGTGGGCAAAGTTTCTATTGGCAATATTATGACGATCTACACCATATGCGAATTGATCATAAATCTCATCTTGATGTACGATTTCGACATCATAGTTTCCTCCAAGATCAGATCTACGGTATTCGGCATACTCCTGTACCACATTTTGTCCATTGATGGTTTGATCCATCGCCTTGGAAGTAAGCATCATGAAATTTGGATTCACATTACTAAAATCAATAAAAGTCTTAGAAGAAATATCAGCAGGACTTTTATAACCATCATTTGACCCGATGAGTATAAAAGAGGACTTATTTTGTTTAGGGCCTATCAGGTATCTAAGTACTCCGGTCTCTGTATTGCCAATATGAAATTCATGATTGACATGGTCGTACAACACGGGAGCTATCGTGTTATTGAAGTTGATAATTTCAATATATCGACTAAAGTTACTCTGTGGTAAATCAAATGCCCAAGATGAGGCACCTGAAAAGTCAAAGCTTCTAGGATAAGTAATACGAGCAACGGATACTTGCGTCTTAGAGTTGCTACCAGCTTCAGAGGTAAGGTTAATTTCTGTTTTATCTTCAATATCATTCAGAGCTATTTTACCTTCAAACACTCGGACTTTTGAACCAGACCAAGTTTGAAAACCTAAAGAACTATTATTGACAGTGCCTGTAAGTCTATGTGCAAATGTTGGGTTGTTACTTCCAAGCCTTACATAGGCATATGCCTCACCATCACCATCAACTTTATTTGGAGTATCAAGGCTGATAGTATGGTTTGAAAGTCTATTGGAGCCATATCCCTCGGCTTCTACAAAGCTAGAGTATTTTACTTCTAAGCCTTGAATTAATGGCTTATTATGATCACTCGAAAATACTTTTTGTTCCGTATGCAGGTAATGATCTGTGGCATTTGGTAAATTGCCAGCTAGGTCATTGCTTTTTTGTGTATACCGTAGAGTAGATGGCGTTTGATCTAGGGTCAAAAAATACGCTGAGGTATCATTGAACATGCTATATTCTGTATTAAGCATTTCATCTTCCCAGTCTTCAAACAAGTATTTGTCTAATTCAACCCTATTCTTTTTACCATAAAATTCTAAATAATCATTTGCCGTCCAGGCAGCAGTATTGGTCGTAAGTAGTGCTACTTCTTCACCAAGATGATATATTTTGATATAGTCTCCAATCAGCTCACTAGGATCTATACCTGCAGCTAAAAGTTCACCGTAGCTGAGCCTATAGATGCCATCTTCTGCGACCTTGAGTTTTAGATACTCCTTGTTATAGTCTATCCATTCATTTCCGTAGCGTATCTGTCCTTGTACTTCCATTTGAGTATAGGATACTCTTCCAAAAACTAGAAACAAAATGGTAAAGGCAAAAGTAAGATTTCTCATTCTTTTAATATTTTAAACAAAACATATGGAGTCGAAAGCCAAAGATACGTATTATAAATTAATCATATATGTTAGTATCTGTAATTCTCTGTTTTAGTTCACTTTTCTTTTCAAAATTAAACTAATTTCATCAGATTGAATGCAAGCACAACGACATTAAAAACGTCATCTAGAAGTGTTTGTTATCTTATTATTGGTTAATTAGTTGACATTTAGCATAATTTACCAACGATTTTATCACATTATAATCTGCTATCTTATTGTATGTCTTTTTCTTATATATCATTTTTAACATTCTGATCCTCATCTATTGGACAGTTTTACTAAGGAATGTCCCCATTCATCAAGCGTTAAAAAAAGAAAAAAAGGGTGCAAGTGTCTCCGTGATTATTGCTTGTAAGGACGAGTTAGAAAACTTAAAAGAAAACCTTTACAGTATCCTGCATCAAGAATATGTGAGCTGGGAGTTGATCATCATCGATGATTATAGTAGTGACGGATCTCATGAATACTTAGTGGATTTATCTCAGAAATATTCACATCTTACAGTGATAAGACCATCCAAGGATGTCAAAGGTAAAAAGCTAGGACTTACAGAGGCTATTATACGTGCTAATGGAGAGTATATTCTATTGACAGATGCCGATTGTAAGCCAAGCGGTACTCAATGGATACAAGCTATGATGAGTAGTCGAGATCATGCGGATATAGTGTTGGGTTATGCTCCCCTTACAGGCAATCAAGCTACTGGCGTTGAGCTTTTTTCTAAATATGAAACATACATAACAGCCATACACTATCTATCTTTTTCTCAACTGGGAAGACCGTATATGGGTGTAGGGCGTAATCTTTTATTTTCTAAAAAAATATGGTTAGATCATCAAGGGTATGCTGATCTCATGCATGTAGGGTCAGGCGATGATGATTTATTGATTCAAAAGATTGCTACGGGTGATAATACTGCAGTATGTACTAGCCCCGAAAGCTTTATGTACTCCAATGCAGAATATAAGTTAAAACCTTATATCAACCAGAAAAAAAGACACTTCAATAGTTCTGGTTATTATGACTGGGGAGATAAGATAGCTTTGGCGATTTACCCTATTCTCTTGAGTATTCTTTACCTTTTGTTCTTTATCATGATATGGGAGGGCTATATCTGGTTTAGCATATTATTACTATTGACGAGGTGGATATTGACGATGATCATTCATTATTCGCGATTAAAGCACCTCCATTATAGAATTCTTTTTTGGCGATGGCCTATATTAGAATTGTGTCATCTATTTTATTTATGGTTCTTTGTACCTGTGGTACTTAATAAAAAAGAATATGGCTGGAAATAGCGTAGAGGTAATAAGTAAGTATTTTGATTTGACAGAAGAGCAGCTAAAGCAGTTTGGTGACTTGAAAGCTCTCTATGAGGATTGGAATCAAAAGATCAATGTGATTTCTCGTAAGGATATCGACAATATATATGTACGTCATATTTTACATAGTTTGGCAATTGCTAAATATTTTAAATTTAGACCTGGTACTGATATTTTGGACTTAGGTTGCGGTGGTGGATTCCCGGGTATTCCTCTGGCAATAATGTTTCCTGAAGTTAATTTTACACTTATAGACGGTACCAAGAAGAAAATTACAGTAGTCAATGAAGTGATCAAATCTATTGGATTAAAAAATGCTACCGGCTGGCATGAGAGAGCAGAGTATATGACTGAGAAGTATGACTTTATCGTATCACGTGCCGTAGCTAATATCAAGCAACTCAAAATGTGGTCATTCCCGCTCTTTAAAAAAGAGCATGTATCTCGCATACCCAATGGTCTTATATGCCTAAAGGGAGGAAATCTAAAAACAGAGCTCAAAATGTTAAGTAAGCGAGACTATCATGAACAGATTTCATTAAAGAAGTATTTTGATGATGAGTTTTTTGAAGAAAAATATTTAATCTACCTACAACGATAATTAGTACCCTTGTCAGAATATCTAAATAAGAGTTTTTCTATCTATTCTGATCTTGAAATCAGTGTCTTGCAGATCATTGCTGTGATCATTCTGATGTTGATCAGTTTGTTTACCATAAGAGTGCTCTTTAGGAGTTGGATACCAAGCCTACAAGCTCGGTACGATATCGCTATGCAGGATAAGAAGAAACTTAAGCGTATATTGATTTATCTGATTT
>JAHDGW010000135.1 GCA_020631635.1 Saprospiraceae bacterium | reverse complement strand
GTTTTGAGATGTTTTTAAAGTTTTTTAGATTTTAAAATTATATGTTATAATTTTCTCTTTAATCTTATAGGAAGTGTCTTCTTCTTACCATCTCTATTGATAGTAACTTCTAGTACATCTCCTACCGCCGTGAACTTCATCACTTCTATTAAATCATCAAACGTCTCTATATTTGTATTGTTCACTTTGGTAATGACATCATTAGGTAAAAGTCCACCAAATTGTGCAGCACTACCTCGATCTACAGATTGAACGTAGACACCAGTGTCTGTTTTGAGGCTTAATTCCTTAGCGATCTCTTTATCCAGTGTATTACCTGCTATTCCTAAACTTGTTCTTTCGATATCACCATTTTCTATGATGTCATTGACAATCCTATTGACTAAATTAGACGGTATTGCGAATGAATAGCCAGCATAGACACCCGTTGGAGTAGCAATTGCAGTATTTATACCTACGAGTTCTCCACTAGTATTTACCAAGGCTCCACCACTGTTACCTGGATTTACTGCAGCATCTGTTTGTATAAATTCTTCGATACTCTTATCCTCTTGAATGATATCAAGATCACGACCCTTAGCACTTATGATACCGGCTGTTACTGTAGAAGTCAGATCGAAAGGATTTCCAACTGCAAGAACCCATTCTCCGATATTCACTTGATCGCTATCTGCAAATTTAAGCTTAGGAAGGCCATCGGCTTCTATCTTTAATACAGCTAGGTCTGATGATGGATCAGTTCCTATTTTTACTGCTTCGTATTGCTTTCCGTTATTGAGAGTCACGATGATTTCATCTGCAAATCCCACAACGTGATTATTCGTAATGATATAACCATCATCAGACATCACCACACCTGATCCTGTGCCGTTTTTTGGTTGATAAAAATTTTGACCAAACATGTCTCCGCCAAATCCACCACCAAAAAAATCTTCCATATTAAAGAAGTCACCAAAAGGGTTAGCTCTTTGATTTTGTTGTCGACGTTGCCGTTGCTCATTGTATCTCTGCTGTGCTAATGTCTTAGACTCTTGTGCTCGTATATGCACTACAGCTTCCGTTGCTTTACTTGATGCACTGACAAAATCCATAGGCAAAGTTGCAGTATTGCTAAACGCTACCTGATGGGTATGGTTTGGTGAAGTATTAGTTGGATGCTCGATATCGGACTGATTCCATTGGAATATGGCTGCAGTCATAATAGCACCTAGGGCTGAGGCTAGAATAAGAGACAAAAATTGTTTCATAATTCAAATCAGTTTTAGTTTAAAGAAATAAAAGTTTCATTTGGTGCAGGGAAAACGCCAGAGATATTTGAAAGATTGATAGACAACTTTCGTTTAACAATACATTAACGAGATGAGCAATTCAGAAGATCATACATGACATCAGGAAATAAGCAGGTCAATTTCAGCTGCAAGATCTATATCTTTTTTAGTAACAACATCTCCCTTATCGTGGGTAGTGAGTTTGATAAAAACCTTGTTATACACATTTTCCCAATAAGGGTGGTGATTATGTTTTTCGGCAAGCACTGCTACCTTACTCATGAAAGCGAATGCCTCCATAAAATCATTAAATTCGAAATGTGCCTCTAGGGCATCATTTTGATGTATCCATCTATTTGAAACTCCAGTCATATGTATTAAGATTACTCAGGGAGTGCTGTAAAAGTTCGATACAGTCCTGAATATCTTGTTTATGTGCCATTTCTATGACTTGGTGAAGGTATCTACAAGGTATAGAGATCGCTCCGGAGATTGACCCACCTTTAGCATCTCGTTGTAAGCTTGCGGTATCGGTACCTCCTGCGGGTAGAAGCTCCAGTTGGTTTTTGATACTATTTTTAGCTGCTATTTGTTTCATATACTCGACCATACGGTAGTCACAGATGGTACGACCATCTAAAACTTTAATTGCGGCTCCTTCGCCTACTCGACTCACGTACTCATGCGGACTTGCACCAGGTAGATCATTCGCTAAAGTAACATCTAAAGCTATTCCAAAATCAGGATTAAAACCAGAAGCAGCAGTAGTTGCGCCTCTCAAACCGACTTCCTCTTGTACCGTAAATGCACCATAGATGGTATATGGCACCTTTTGATCTTTGAGAGCTCTCAAAGCTTCGATAAGTATAAAAACAGAAACTCTATTATCCAGTGATTTGGCATTGACACAATCACCCATTTCTATCAATTCTCGTTCGCGAGTGATGGGGCTACCTATTTTAATTTTTTTCTTCGCCTCTTCTTTTGACAATCCTGTATCGATGAAGTAATCCTGTAGCTTCGGTGCCTTATTTCGCTCCTCAGGTGTCATGATATGAATCGGTTTGGTACCCATAACCCCAATGATGTCTTCATCAGAATGAATAATCACTCGTTGTGCCGTCAATGTTTTTGGATCAAATCCACCGAGTGGATGAAATCTCACAAAACCGTCATCATCAATATGTGAAACTATGAATCCTATTTCATCCATGTGAGCGGCTACCATCACTGATTTGTCTTCAGTACCATGTTTGGTAGCAATGATATTACCCATTGCATCCAGTTGTACTTCATCTACTAGAGGTGTTACTTCTTCTAGGATGTATGCTCTTATTTTTTGTTCAAAACCAGGAGCACCTGGCACCCGACATAGATCGCTTAATAGCTTGATATTCATAGACTAAGTATTTTGGAATTCGAAAATACAATAAATAGATAAAGCTCAACAAATTTTAAGCTTTTACATACGAATGTTATCACATAGTAAATCGTATGATGAATATACCTACCTTCGATATATGTCTTTAATGAAGAGCTTTGCAAAAGAAACCGTAGTCTACGGCATCGGAAGTATACTGCCGAGACTATTGAGTTTTTTATTTGCAGCGCTAGGATTGACTCGTCTTTTCGATACATCGGAGTTTGGTATACATGGTATCATGTATAGCTATGCTGCGTTAGTAATTGTAATTGTCACTTTCAGAATGGAGACCGCATATTTTAGATTTGGTCGTATGGCTGAAGATCGAAAAGATGCTTTCAACTCGACTGCTTGGATTGTCATTGTCCTGAGTACTCTAGCTTTTATGCTTACTTTGTTTTTTTCAAAAGAGATTGCAGGTTTACTTACTTATAGCACTGACGCAAGATATGTGAAATGGTTTGCCATCATCGCTTTATTTGATGCGTTGGCTGCTGTTCCATTCGCATCTCTGAGGTTGCAGAACAGAGCAAAACTATTCGCCACACTCAAAGTATTCAACGCTGTATTTACGGTATTATTCATGCTCTTTTTATTACTTGTCATACCTGATATCTTTTTATCAGCAACTAGTCATGACATATTTGATGGTTGGACTAGACTTGATTTAATATTTATGGCAAATGCTGTAGCCAGTGGAATTATCGTCCTATGCCTTTTAGGTCAATATCAGTCACTGAGTATGAATATCAACTTTGATCAGATCAAAAAGGTACTTCGTTATGCTTGGCCGCTGGTCATTGTAGGTATAGCACATGTGATTAATAATCTCTCCGATAGATGGTTTATCAAAGAACTGAGTAGTGGAAATGGTGATAATTTTGATGCATCGGGAATCTACAATGGCTGTATCAAGATTGCCATTTTTATGACCCTTTTTACAACGGCTTTTAACTATGCAGCGGAGCCTTTCTTTTTTAAAAATGCGGATCGCAAGGACAGCTATGAGGTCTATGGACAACTGACCTTAGCATATACTATAGTCGCCTGTATTGTCTTTTTGGGAATCAATTTGAATATTGATCTTCTCAAACATATGATCGACAGTGAATATCATGCTGGCTTGGGCATTGTCCCTATCGTCAGTTTGGCCTATTTGTTTTTAGGTATTTATTACAATTTTGCCATCTGGTATAAGCTCAGGGATAAAACTACGATGGGCGCCATGATTGGTATTATAGGAGCAATCATTACCATTGGCATAAATGTCATTTTAGTACCCAAATTTTCGTTTTATGGTAGCGCCATTGCAAGTTTGATCTGCTTTCTAACAATGTGTTTTTTGGCTTATATCACAGGACGTAAGCATATGCCGATTCAATATCCTTTAGGGAAAATGACACTTTATATCGTTGTGAGTAGTGTTGTATTTCTGATATTCTGGGGCCTAAGAGATCGGCTCAATGGTATTGTATTAATGATCTTGAGTAATCTTGTCATCTTTGCATTTGCGGTGATTGCATATCGAAAGGATCTATTGCGGCTCGCGAGGATGTAATATCCTAAAACACCGAAGTCCTTAAGTAATCCCATATATATTGCCCTTCGAAGATCAGGTAAGCGACCAATGCCAAACATGCGAATAGCATAAAAATCTTAAGATTTTTCCAAGATTCTGCGTTCTTCTCTCGGCGGCTTTTATATCGTTTTCTTGAGCTGTAAGACATTAGCTTCGCTGTTTAGGGTTTAGAGTTGAATGTGTTTAAAAAGAATTGCAAAGGTATAAAGTAAAATCTGGTGGCCTAAACATTAAACCCTCAACTCTCAACGAAATTAATCTGGAAGCTTAATTTCTAAACATCCTTGATCCGCTCCCAGTAGTTTTGATCTTCTACTTCCTCTACAAGTTGTAGATAGTTATTATACCTGAGTTCGCTGATTTCTCCAGTTTCAAGCTTTGCTTTTACAGCACATTTAGGTTCATTTCGATGGGTACAATCACCAAACTTACATTCATCCGATGCTTCGAAAAATTCTCTGAAGTTATGTGCCACATCCATGACTTCTAGATGATTGAACGCTAATGTTTTGATACCTGGAGTATCTATAATCGTAGAGTTCTCATCGATATCAAACATCTCTGCAAAGGTTGTCGTATGCTGACCTTTACCCGAATAATTAGATAAGTCTTGCGTACGTAAATCTAGCTGATCACTTAGTGTATTGACAAGAGAAGATTTTCCTACACCAGACTGACCACCCACTAGACTGACCTTACCCGATAACGTAGCCTTAAGATCCTCAAGGCCTGTACCATCTATAGATGAAGTCAGTAGAACGTCGTAACCAATCTTATTATAAATATCCTTGAGATAATTATATACACCAAGGTCTCCTTTATCATACAGATCTGCCTTATTAAATACGATGGTTACTGGTATATTATAAGGCTCTGTCATTAATAGAAATCGATCAATAAATCCCTGCTTGAGCTTAGGTTCTCTGATGGTAACGATGACAATTGCTTGATCGACATTTGCCGCTAATAGATGTACGAAATGTTTCTTACGAGGAGATTGTCTTACTACATAGTTTTTACGGTCTACAATCTCTTTGATGATGCCCGTATTTTCCTCTTCATTTTCTATTACATACTTGACATGATCTCCAACAGCTACAGGATTAGTGACTTTCTTCCCATCTAATCTAAATTTTCCGATGATGCGACAGGCGATAGTCTCACCAGACTGATTTTTTACATTATACCAACTTCCTGTAGATCGAATTACGATACCTTCTAACATATCTATTTTTATACCGTAGTAACATTCATACTATGGATACTGTTGGCAATATCTACGATCAAGTCAGGGTCTTTTTCTATAGCATTACCTACTACGATAAGATCTGCTCCAGCTCGTACATTCGCTAGGGCTTTTTCTGGAGTCTCTATACCGCCACCAATGATCAATGGAATATCTATTGCCGAGCTTACGGCATCAATCATTTCAGTAGAAATCGGAATCTCAGCACCACTACCCGCATCCATATAAATGAGTTTTAAGCCTAGCATCTCGCCTGCCATGGCGGTAGTCATAGCAATATCATTTTTCTTTGCAGGAATAGGATTGGTATTACTCATATAAGTAACTGTAGTCGAAACACCGCCGTCGATCAGCATGTATCCTGTAGACATGATTTCGAGAGGGCTCATTTTTAAAAACGGAGCAGTCACTACGTGTTTACCTATCAATAATTCTGCATTTCGTCCTGATATTAAGGATAGAAAAAGTAATGCATCAGCTTTATAGCTCAGTTGAAAAGAATTACCTGGAAATAATACCATCGGGATATCAGGACAATGCGTTTTGATAGATTTCAATACCATGTCTAGCATGTCATTGACTATCAAGCTACCGCCAATAAAAAAATAATCCACTTTAGCCTTTTTAGACAGCTCTAGGACTCTGTCCAATTGCTTGAGTCTTACCTTGTCTGGGTCGATAAGCACGGCAAAGGATTTTTTACCATTCTTTTTATCATCCTGTAGTCTTTGGTATATTGACATGTCGCTATAACTATTTACTACTCATAGCCATAAGACTACAAGATATGATGCCGATGATATTTGAAAACTAAAATGAATTATAATTTCCAAACACGGATCGCTGCAATTTCGTAAGGTGAAGATACTGCTTTTACTATTGCGAAGTGAATACGGTATATTCTCCAAAATCATGACTATCTTTTCGTTCAATAGACACATACAATGAGGTATTATTTATTCACAATTCTGGTTTCCTTTATTTTTTCATCTATCCAGGCACAGCATATGCATACGCTACACGAGCTAGATCATAACTACTCTTCTGACTATATCGAGACGATTGCGTTTTATACGGCTCTTGCCGAAAATCACGACATCATTCAAGTCAATGAATATGGAAAGACTGATAGTGGGCATCCATTGCATGAAGTAATTATTGATGTAAGTAAGAGTTTTCAACCAAACTTAAATTCAGTACGATACTTCGTCAATAATGGAATACATCCTGGAGAACCTTGTGGCATAGATGCTAGCCAACAATGGGTCAGAAGTCTTTGTGATGGTACGTTGGATGCTGCTAGTCTTGAGGGTATTCAAATCATATTGATCCCTGTATACAATATCGGTGGAGCGCTCAACAGAGGTAGCCATAGTCGAGCGAATCAAGATGGACCAAAAGAGTATGGCTTCAGAGGTAATGCAAAAAATCTTGATCTCAATCGAGATTTTATCAAATGTGATAGTAAAAATGCGCAAAGCTTCAATCAATTGTTTAACAAGTGGAGCCCTCAAATTTTTGTAGATACTCATACTTCCAATGGTGCTGACTATCAGTATACGATGACCTTGATCCCAACGCAAAAAGATCGATTAGGTGGAGCTCAAGCAGAACTGATGCAAAACGATATGCTGTCCTACCTATATGAAAAGATGGAGGAGAAAGGCTGGGAAATGACTCCTTATGTTTATGCTAGAAAAACTCCCGATGATGGTATCTATGGTTTTTTGGACTTAGCTAGATATAGCTCTGGATATGCCGCTACACATGGAGCAATCTCCTTTATGCCTGAGACTCACATGCTCAAACCCTATAAAGATAGAGTCGCATCCACCAAAGCCTTTTTAGAAAGTATGTTGTCCTATATTCAAAAAAATCCGCAGAAGATCAAAAACTCCTATGATCTTCACATACAGGAATTATTAAAAAAAGATCAATTCGACATCAACTGGACAGTGGATATGGAAGCTCAAGATGCTGTCTTATTCAAAGGTTATGTAGCTAAATATAAACCCTCGGTGATTACAGGTCAAGATCGTTTATACTATGATCGCAACGATCCCTATGAGAAATCTATCCCGTTTTGGAATACCTATAAATCAACAACAAGTATAAAAGCTCCCACTGCATATATCATCCCTCAGGCATACGATGATGTCATCCAACGATTGAAAATGAATGGAGTCCAAGTCGATCAAGTCCAAAAAGACGCCATGGTGACTGGTTCTGTTTATAAAATAGGAGATTTCAAAACCCGCGAATCAGCCTATGAGGGTCATTATCTGCATTATGATATTGAGCTTGAGGAAATGGAGATACAAAAAAAGATCTATGCCGGTGACTATATTGTAAAAACTCAACAACAGGCAAAACGCTATATTATCGAAGTGCTTGAGCCGCATGCTCCGGATTCATTTTTTGCATGGAACTTCTTTGATGGCATTCTCATGCAAAAAGAACATTTTTCATCTTATGTTTTTGAGGACTTGGCAGTAGAGATATTGAGTAAACACCCAGAAATAAAGGTTGCTTTTGAACATAAAAAAGCCCAAGATTCTGAGTTCGCAGAGAATGCTCGGGCACAGCTCAACTTTATCTATGAACAATCACCTCATTATGAATATACACATATGCTATATCCTGTCATGCGCATCCATAATTAGATGACATAATGTCTTGACAATCAATAAGTGGGTGACATTTTTGCAGAAATAAAGAATTGGTTTCCTATTTGATATACCACAGATGTAAAACACAATTATGACTTACGATAACTTTACTATAAAAGCTCAAGAATCTATCTTACAAGCGCAGCGAATTGCTGGTGGATTAGATCAGCAACAAGTAGATTCCACTCACCTACTGAGAGGTATGATAGATACTGATGAGCAGATGACTGAGTTTCTTCTGAAGAAGATTGATATCAATGTTCCGCTACTTAAACGAGAGTTGAATAAGGCCATTGAAAAGTATCCCAAAGTAGAAGGAAGTGATAAACAATATCTCACGGATGATGCCAATAAATCGCTCAGCCGTGCCCGAAAAATGATGAAAGAGTTTGGCGATGAATTCATCTCTTTAGAACTCATTCTTATTGGAATCATACAAGGGAAAGATAAGGCAGCCAAGCTACTCAAAGATATGGGCGCCTCTGAGACAGGATTGATCTCCGCTATCAAAGAGTTGCGTAAAGGTCGAAAAGTAACCGACCAAAATGCAGAAAATCAATATAATGC
>JAHDGW010000134.1 GCA_020631635.1 Saprospiraceae bacterium | reverse complement strand
AGTATTTTTAACGCAGATATTGGATATAGTTCATATCAGAAATACGTCATTTTATATTATAAATGGTATATTACCCTTTCTCCAGTCGTAAGCGTAATATTATCAATCATATAGTATCATGGACATTATTGATAGAGATTTTGATTATAGGCATACAAGGCGCTCGGGGAGTACAATCTCACTACGATGAGTCCAGTAATGTTGATGGATTACTTTTTGCCATCATGGGTATATTTATTGGGATCAATGTACTCATCATGATCTTCTTACTGATAGAGACTATTAGGCTCAAGATGCAGGTACCTAAGACCGTACAATGGGCAATATTTTGTGGCTGGGTGATTGTACTACTCGGTAGTTGGGTAGGAGGTCAGATGATCAGCCAGTCAGCTCATAATGTCGGTGCTGTAGATGGAGGCATCGGACTGCCGCTGGTCAATTGGAGTACCACGGTCGGTGATCTCAGGGTAGCACATTTTTTTGGCTTGCATGCCCTACAGATTATACCCATATTAGCTTATGTCCTTCATCGTAAGTGGCCCTCTAGTATCACTAGTCAGTGGATAGGTCTACTCATCTTTATAGCGCTGTATAGTGGGTGGATTGCCTTTACCTACTATCAAGCCAGTCAAGGTATACCGTTGATTTCTGTCTCATAACTGCCTCTTGGAGTCAATGTATTCAGGGGTGTAGTAGTTTTGTCTCATTATTTTTTCAAGTAAATGATTGAGTTCCGTATATATTCAAGCGATTTACGTAGTAGACCATATTGCAGTCGATGATTGATATTATCACTGGTCATTGATATGCTTCTATTATGATTATTAAAAATTAAGACCAGCTGATCGTACTAATTCCATGAAAATCTTCCTTTCCATTATCTGCTCCATATACTTACTGACTACGGCTAGGGTGGTGGCGCAAAATGAGGTTGTGCTTCATAGAGATGATGAGGGTTTTACCTTACAAGTAGATCAAGTACCTTTCATGATCAATGGGATGAATTGGGATTATATACCGATTGGCTTCAATGCAGTGAACGCTGGTTTTTGGGAAAAAGAGGATCACATCATCGAGGCAGGACTAGATGGAGAAATGAAACTACTGTCAGACATGCATGTCAATGCCATACGTCATTATACAGGTATACCCCCACGATGGATACAGTATATCTACGAGGAGTACGGTATATACACCATGCTCAATCATCCTTTTGGTCGATATGGCCTTATGCTAGATGGTAAGTGGGAGGCATTCACTGATTATGCCAGTCCAGAGGTTAGGGAGATATTATTAGAGGAGATCACAGACTTAGTGTTGGCATATCAACATACACCTGGTCTACTGATGTATCTTTTGGGTAATGAAAATAACTACGGTTTATTTTGGAAAGGCTCAGAGACCGAGGATATTCCCATCGATGATGTACATAAGCAAAAGGTAGGGGAGCAGAGAGCCCGTCCTATGTATACACTCATGAATGAAGCCTGCCTTCTCATCAAGGATCTTGACCCCGACCACCCAGTAGCGATATGCAATGGTGATTTGGTCTTCATAGATATCATCGCGGAGGAGTGCAGTGCTGTTGATATATACGGTACCAATGCCTATCGTGGGATATCCTTTGGGGATATGTTTGATGTAGTCAACGATAAATTAGATAAACCAATATTGTTTACAGAGTTTGGCTCCGATGCTTTCAATACCTTGAGCCAAAAGGAAGATCAGGCGGCACAGGCATTTTATATGGCAGGCAACTGGAAAGAGATCTATCAGCAAGCAGCTGGTATGGGAAAAGTGGGTAACTCCATAGGTGGATTTACCTTTCAGTTCAGCGACGGCTGGTGGAAATATGGATTTGACGATAGGATAAAAGCAGACTCTCATGATCATAATGCCTCATGGGAAAATGGAGGATATGAAAATGATTTCATAGAGGGAAAAAATAATATGAATGAAGAGTGGTTTGGTATATGTGCAAAAGGACCTACCGATGAAAACGGTCTATATACCCTATATCCTAGAGCGGCATATTATGCTTTGCAAAAAATGCATGAGCTCGATATATATGGTGACAATACTACTACAGAAAGTATTGAAAATCACGCTAACTCCATTATGAGCAATATGGGAGAGCAAATAAAAAAAAGTAGATATTATCCACTATCGAGTATGCAATTTCAATGGATGTTGATGCTCAGTTGCTTAGATAGATTTTGATATCAGAGGCATCATATTTTTAGATCATAGGCGGCTTTGCATTGGTATCTTATTTTATATATTCGACCACGATTTCAGAGCATAAGCGTGATAGCTTCTCGATGTGAAAATGTATACAATAAGGTCATAAAGCTGAGATCACAGAATGACCAATTTTTTGATAAAACGATAAGGCGAATTAACGATGACGAATAGAAAAACCGACGAAGACAAGACTCTAGATCAAGTACTCATTGATGGAGAGCAATTTTATATGATAGCGCATCATGATGAGTTGCGACCCTTTTTTATGAGTATCGTGAGTGACAGCAATCACTGGATGTTTATCTCTAGCAATGGGGGACTGAGTGCTGGTCGTACCAACTCCGAGCATGCCCTTTTTCCATACTACACGGATGATAAGATCACCGAGGCAGCAGAGACTACAGGTAGCAAAACCATATTTATGGTAGAGACTTTGGGTACTCAAAAACTATGGGAACCATTTTCTATCAGACAAGAGGGCTTGTATAAAACTACTCGCAATCTTTACAAAAATGTTTACGGCAATAAAGTCATGTTCGAAGAGATCAATCACGACCTCAACTTGAAGTTTAGATACCAGTGGAACTCTAGTAATAAATTTGGCTTTGTAAGAAAATCCGATATCAGCAATCTCGGATCTGCCGAGATTAAGCTTTCTATCTTAGACGGTATACAAGATATACTCCCTGCTAATGTCGATAGCGGATTACAGAATGCCTCCAGTAATCTCGTACATGCATATAAGCGTAGCGAGCTGCATAGTCAATCAGGCATAGGTATCTATGCCCTGAGCAGCATCATCGTAGATAGGGCTGAGCCTAGCGAATCCCTCAAGGCAAGTATAGCATGGAGCCTAGGTTTCGAAAATCCTACCCGTCTACTCTCGTCTCTTCAGTTATCCAAGTTTAGACAAGATGGTACTGTAGAGGGTGAGTCTGATGTAAAAGCAGAAAAAGGAGCATATTTCATATATGAAAAAATTTCCCTCGCTGCTGATCAATCCAAGTCTTGGTCAATCATAGCTGACGTAAGCAAAACACAATCAGATGTAATCGCATTGGCAGAGACCATTGCCAATACTGAAAATCTCGAGGAAATCATAGATCAAGATATCCATGAAGGTACAAAGCACCTGATTGAGCTTGTAGGTAGTGCCGATGGACTACAGATATCCGCCGATCAACTCCGAGATACTCGTCATTATTCCAATACACTTTTCAATATCATGAGAGGCGGCATATTTGACGATAGCTACACGATCATGAAATGGGATTTTGAGCAGTATATGGCCAAAGCAAATAAGCAATCATATAGGCGCAATATTGACTTCTTCGCAGAACTAGAGGAGCGATTTTCCATTTTCTTATTGCACGATAAACTCAAGTCTGTACAAGATCCTGATTTCAAAAGACTATGCATCGAGTACCTTCCATTATGCTTTAGCCGTAGACATGGTGACCCGAGTAGACCATGGAATAAATTTTCGATCAATACACAAAATGAAGATGGATCTAAGATTTTAGATTATCAAGGTAACTGGAGAGATATTTTTCAAAATTGGGAAGCATTAGTCATGTCTTATCCCGCTTTTGTAGAGGGGATGATCCATAAGTTTTTGAATGCATCTACCTTTGACGGATACAATCCCTATCGAGTGACTAAGGATGGTTTTGATTGGGAGAGTATAGAGCCTGATAATCCATGGTCATATATCGGCTACTGGGGTGATCATCAGATCATATATCTGCTCAAGCTGCTCGAGCTATACAATAATCATTACCCCGGAGCACTAGCCTCTAGCTTTGATCAAGATATCTTTGTCTATGCCAATGTACCTTATAAGATCAAGAGCTTTCAAGATATACTCCAAGACTCCAAAGAGACAGTAGATTTTGATGGTGCTCTAGAAAAACAACTCGAATATGATCGGCATCAGATGGGTGCAGACGGAGCATTGATTAAAAATGCATCAGGAGACATACATCATGTCAATTTTATAGAAAAGATATTGGCAACCCTACTGGCTAAGCTATCCAACTTTATACCCGAGGCAGGAATATGGATGAATACGCAACGACCAGAATGGAACGATGCCAATAATGCCTTGGTAGGTAATGGTGTTTCCATGGTCACGCTGTATTATATCCGTAGATTTATCGTATTCATGGATGAGATCTTGGATACAGCCACTACGAGTGAAGTCCAGGTATCCTCAGAACTATTGAGCTTTTATCAAAGTATTGCATCGGTGATGGCTTCTAGTTTAGACAAAGTGGGTTCTGCATTAAGCGACACAGATCGTATGAGTATCACGACTCAGCTGGGAGAAGCCGCAAGTGACTACAGGTGGACGATCTATCGCAAGACCTTTAGCGGTAGCTCAGATAAGCTATCACTTTCTTCATTGAAGCAGTTTCTAGCAGATAGTTTGGAGCTTGTAGAGCACTCTATCAAGGCTAATCAGCGTACTGATAAACTGTATCATGCATACAACTTGATGACCGTCGAAAATGACAGAGAGATCTCCGTTTCTTATCTAAGTGAGATGCTAGAAGGTCAAGTAGCAGTGCTTAGCTCTGGTTACTTATCGCCGGCAGATGCACTTGAAGTCTTGCATGCGCTCAAAGCAAGTAAGTTATTCAGACCCGATCAGTATAGTTATATCCTTTACCCCAATAAAGAGCTTCCAGGCTTTCTATCAAGAAATACAGTACCTGCGGCCTCTGTACATGGATCTGAGTTATTGACACAAATGATCAAAGATGGAGCAAGAGATATAATTGAGCAAGATGTGAAAGGAGTATACCATTTCAATAGCAATTTTAAAAATGCCAATGACCTCAAAGCTGCATTGGATGGCCTAGCGGATGGTAGTTACGCTGCCTTAGCGGATCAAGATAGAGATCATGTGCTGCAAGCATTTGAAGAAGTATTTAATCATAAAGCATTCACAGGCAGATCTGGCACTTTCTATGGTTACGAGGGGCTGGGCTCTATATATTGGCATATGGTCTCCAAGCTTCAATTAGCGGTACAGGAGTGCTGTATGCAAGCGATACATGAGAGAGCCGATGCCGCTACGATTGGTGGACTTCTGGATCATTATTACGAAATAAGTGCAGGTATAGGAGTGCATAAATCACCCAAACTTTACGGAGCATTTCCCACTGATCCTTACTCTCATACTCCAGGAGGTAAAGGAGCCCAGCAACCGGGCATGACAGGTCAAGTCAAAGAAGATTTCTTATCAAGATTTGGAGAGCTCGGTGTATTTGTACGTGATGGACAGATCAGCTTCAACCCCAGCTTACTGAGGCAAAGTGAATTTTTGAATGATGAGAGTTCATATAGCTATATTGATGTTCATGGAGAGCACAAAACAATCAATCTAACGGCAGGTAAGCTTGCCTTTACATACTGTCAAGTACCAGTGATCTATAACATCGGAGATACTAGTGCAATTACACTATCTAAGGGAGGACAGGATCAGGCTAAGGCCGAAAAACTGATAATTTCTACAAGTGATTCTTTAGAAATATTCAAGCGAAGTGGACGTATCGATAAGATTAGTATTCAAATAGATCGCAGCATACTTAAGTAGAACGCATAGACGATGATAGATTACAATAAAGCCATAGAACGATCTCCCTATGATTTGCATAGGCTACTATTGTATTTCTGTATGATTATGTGTTTTACAGCATGTATGCCCGATACGACTCAAGACAAGCGTAAGGATCATAAAAAAGAATTACATGCCAAAGATATATTGGGGCATCCTGATTATCCTGCTATTTCGTATGGTGGATATCGTCAGACTACGAGAGATAGTCAACCGACGATCTCTGAATTGAAGGAGGATATGAAAATCCTACATGCCATGGGAATCAGAATATTGAGGACTTATCAAACGAAGTTGCCCCATGCCAAAAATGTACTTGCCGCCATTGAAGAACTGAAGGTACAAGATCCAAGCTTCGAAATGTATGTCATGCTTGGCGCATGGATTAATTGCAAAGATGCATGGACTGATCATCCTGATCATGAAGGTGAAAATGAACTAGAAAACGAAGCGGAGATCAATCGTGCGGTAGCACTAGCGAAAAAGCACCCTGATATTGTGAAAATCCTTGCAGTAGGTAACGAAGCCATGGTAAAATGGGCGGCGAGCTATTTTGTGCAAGCGGAAGTGATCCTCAGATGGGTCAATCATCTTCAAGCTTTGAAAAAGGAAGGCACTTTGAATAAAGATGTATGGATTACCAGTTCTGATAATTTCGCTTCTTGGGGTGGTGGAGATGCAGTATACCATACCGCAGACTTGAATCAATTAATCAACGCAGTGGATTACGTATCGGTGCATACCTATCCTATGCATGATACGCATTACAACCCTGACTTTTGGGGTGTGACTCCAGTAGAGTCCACATTACCTAAAAAAGAAATGATAGAGCAAGCCATGCAACGATCATACTTGTATGCAAGATCGCAATACGAAAGCACTGCTAGATATGTAAAAAGCATAGCCCGTGATAAACCCGTCCACATTGGTGAAACAGGGTGGGCAAGTGCCTCTAACGGTTTTTACGGCCCAGATGGTTCTAAAGCTACAGATGAGTACAAAGAGTCCATATACTATCATAAGATGAGAGACTGGACGCAGCAAGATAGCATTGCATGCTTTTACTTTGAAGCCTTTGACGAACCATGGAAAGATGCCAAGAATCAAGGTGGATCTGAAAATCATTTTGGACTATTTACCGTAGATGGAAATGCCAAATATGTGATTTGGGATTTAGTAGATCAAGGTATCTTTAAGGGCTTGAAGCGCGGTGGTCAAGACATTGTAAAAACCTATGATGGAGATTTGGATAGCTTGCTACATGCGGTGCTAATACCACCGATAAAAGATCTAATATTAAATCAGTAAATACTGAAATATGAAAAACCTACTTTACTTTACAAGCTGTTTATTATTATGCAGTACGATGAGTTGTTCTGATGTAGAATCTAAGGAGAAATCTATGCCAAGCTATGATCAGATAGAAGTATATCAGACTTCTGCTGCAGGTGATCAAATGAAGAAATTGACTGCCTTTGAAACAGGGACGGACACGACAGTAATTACGATAAATCCAAAGAATAAATTTCAAAAGATCACGGGTATAGGTGGATCATTTACAGAGTCTACCGCTTATTTATTGAATCAACTTGGAGAGGATAATCGTAAGAAAATAATAGAAGCATACTTTGGTGAGGGTGGTGCAAAGTATTCCTTGACTCGTACTCATATCAACTCTTGTGACTTTTCATTAAGTAACTACTCCTATGCTCCAGTAGCTGACGATATGCAGTTAGATAGCTTCAGTATAGCCGAAGATATGGATGATATCATACCTATGATCAAAGAGGCCATGACCATTTCTAAAGATGGCTTCAAGATCATCTCATCTCCATGGACCGCTCCACCTTGGATGAAAGACAATCAGGATTGGGTAGGAGGTAAGTTATTACCTAAGTACTACGATAGTTGGGCTCTATTCTTCTCTAAATATATTGATGCATACCGGGCTGAAGGCATAGATATATGGGGGATTACAGTCGAAAACGAACCACTCGGCAACGGTAGTAACTGGGAGAGTATGCATTACTCCGCTTCGGAGATGACAAATTTTGTGCAGAACCACCTCGGGCCACAACTGGAGAGAGATGGTAAAAGTGATATAGTCCTACTGGGTTATGACCAAAATCGTGATCATCTAAAAGAATGGGTAGATGATATGTATCAAAACGAAGAGACCTCGAAATATTTTGATGGAACAGCCATTCACTGGTATGCGAGTACTTATGAGGTATTTCCAGAGGTATTGCAATATGCCCATGATAAGGCACCAGATAAATTTTTGATTGAGACAGAAGGATGTGTAGATGCCGAAGTACCACATTGGAAAGATGATGCATGGTATTGGTCAAAAGAGGCAACAGACTGGGGATGGGATTGGGCTCCTGAAGAGGATAAGCATCTTCATCCTAAATATGTACCTGTATATCGTTATGCCAGAGATATAATAGGTTGTCTCAATAATCATGTAGATGGCTGGGTAGATTGGAATATGGTGTTAGATAGACAGGGTGGCCCCAATTGGTTTAAAAATTGGTGTCTGGCTCCTGTTATTGTCGATCCAGAAGCAGATGAAGTATATTTTACACCTATGTACCATACCTTAGCTCATTTTAGTAGATATATACGTCCCGATGCTTATCGTATAGGTATAGATATTAGTGATACTACGATACAAGCTACGGCGGTAGAAAATCCAGATGGTACTCTTGCAGTAGTCCTCTTCAATCCGAGTATGAAAGAGAGAACTATTACCTTAAAAATTGGCAAAAAAATAACAACACTTGGTATAAGTGCTCAAGCAATACAAACTATAATCTTATCTTAAAGATAAGTATTTCAGGAAACCCAAAACAATAAAATATGTCTACATCTAAATCTACTGTTCCTTTTGGTCAAAAAGTTGCTTTTGGTGTAGGCATGTTGGCGAATCAGATGTTCCCAGCAGTATTGGGAATCTTTATGGTCGTATTGGTGCAAGATTTAGGCTTCCCGGGTTGGATGTGGGGTTTGATATTTTTTGCCCCACGTATTTTTGATGCGGTAACAGA
>JAHDGW010000133.1 GCA_020631635.1 Saprospiraceae bacterium | reverse complement strand
GTTTTAGTACCCGTGACCACTACTTGATCCACATACAATGTAGATGGAGAAAGTTTAAAATCTAATGTATGAAGACCATCCGCTGAGATGGTGATTTCTTTAGTTTCAGACCTATAGCCTAGGTAGCTTGCCATCAACTGATAACTACCTAGATCAATATCTGTGATTTGATATATTCCTCGCTCATCGGTGCTGATGACTCTACCGCTTGGACTGATTTCGATACTAGCGTAGGGAGCAGGAATGCCCTCCGTATATACAGTGCCGATAATGCTCGTCTGTTGTGCAGTGCTGCTAAAGGCTACTATGCATAAAGAAGTGATGTAGAATACTCTAGAAATTGACTTCATGTGCTGCAAAAATATAAAGTTAGATATACCTAACAATTATATTTAAGGATATTTATTTAATTTTGTTTTGTGGCAACTAGTATAAAAGAAAATTACCTCAAAGCATTATACCATCTGCATCATCGTGATCCGAAGATTTCGATCAGTGATCTAGGTATAGAAATGGGGCTTAGCAAACCCACCGTCAATGATATGGTGAAAAAGCTCGAAGCTAAAGGATGGCTCAAATACCAAAAGTATAAGCCTCTTCAGTTGACTTCTGAAGGCCTACTGACCGCAGCACTCATCATCAGAAAGCATCGATTATCTGAGATGTTTTTGACCAAGATGATGAGCTTTGGCTGGGAAGAAGTCCATGATATTGCAGAGGAGCTAGAGCATATTAAATCAGAAGAGTTTTTTGATCGCATGGATGAGTTATTAGGTTTCCCGACGAGAGATCCGCATGGATCACCGATACCTGATAAGACTGGTAATATCGCAGAAGTTGATTATCAAATCCTCTCTACCGTAGAGCAGGGGAGTACTGTGACTTTTAAAGCACTACGTGATAGTTCATCAGAGCTACTGCAATACCTCAACAAAAAATCTCTACAACTAGGTGCCGAGATGACCGTGATTGATAAAGAGGCTTTTGACGGCAGCATGACTATCCGTTATACAGATCAAGAACTGGTACTGTCTGATGTAGTGGCTAAGCGATTGTTGGTAGGGTAATAAAGTGATATCAGCTTTTGGTGCTTGTGTTGAAGGGTAGTAAAATATATAGTGTATTCAGCGGGGTATAGTCAGGTCTTTTAAACCCACAGTATATCGGATATTAAACCAAATTTAAATCATAGACTGTCTTAAAAAACATAAGTCTTCAGAGAGGCTCGGTACTGTTTATTCAAGTGAAATATATCGATACTTATCCTGACCAAATAAAAGTGGCGATTTGTTTTTAGTCCTAATCGCCATTATGGTTGTTTATTTTCTTCTGTATTATGCCTTTAGTGCTTTTAATAATTCTGTTGCAGCCAATTTACCAAGATCATTAGACGCCAAAGGGCTAGAGCCGGTAATTAATTTTCTATCAATACAGACGGTTTTATCCATTTTTGTATTCATTAAGTTAGCTCCGAGTGATTTTAATTGCTCACTTAACCCATAAGGCATTTTGCCGGGTAGATATCCAATCATTGGTGTTTGATTGTCAACAGAATCAGGAAATACTGCTATGTTGTATCCTTTATAAAGAAACTCTTTATTAACTAAGGTTGTCGAAAGGAATGCTCCAGGTCCGTGACATAGACTGATGGTAAACAATTCGTTTTCATGTGCCCATCTCAGTATTCTATCAACATTCCTATCTTCAGGAATACCAATCATGGCTCCATGACCACCAGGAATAAACACGGCGGCATACTCCTCCGATTGGTTGAATGACTTATCTATGAATTCAGAAAGGCTAAGAGGCTTTTCAAACTCTGACTTATGTTGATTGTAAATAGCTTTAACCTGTTCGTCTTTCTTCGGAAAAGCCCACATCTCGAAAATTGCCGGTTTTCCAGTTGGAGTAGCAATTTCAAATTCGAAGCCCGCATTTTTTAAATGAAGCATTGGCAATAAAGATTCCACCGGATGATTTCCAGTAGAAAAATACTTGCCATTCTTCATTTTTAGGTTCTTTTCTTCCGTGCAGATAACTAAGATCTTCGATTTTTTCCCTTCGTATTTTTGGTAAGAGATATTTTCAAAATCTGTCTTATCTGGCACTCCCATCTTTAGTGCCAATTTGGAAGGACTATAAGATCCATCCGATTCAAGTTTTGGTGCAATACCAAATAGTTTTTTAAGCATGTTTTCGCTTTTTAAATGTAATTCACTAATTCTTCAATAGGCTTCCTGACTTTTACAAGATTCACTAGCCAATCTTTGTCTGCATCTCTATAACCAACCGGAAGCAGTAAAGTGCTTTTCAGGCCCTTTTCTTCTAAACTCAATATTCCGTCTAATGCAGAGGAATCAAACCCTTCCATTGGAGTACTATCAAGGCCTTCTACAGCTGCTTGAGTAATTGCTGACATCAAAGCAATGTATGTTTGACGAGCTGCATGTTCAAAGTTTTCGTTTGGATCTTTTTGTGGATAATTCGCTAATAATTGTTGACGATAATTTTCCCAACCCTCATTTTTAAATCCTCTGATGTCATTCGTAAGATCAAACATGTGATTGATTCTGTCTGCTGTATAGTGATCCCATGCAGCAAAAACCAATAGATGAGAGCAATCTGTTACTTGAGATTGATTCCATGCGATTTCTTTTATTTTCGATTTCAGGTCTTTGTCCGTAATGACAAAAACTTCAAAAGGTTGCAATCCACTTGATGTAGGAGCCAATCTGATTGCTTCTAAAATGTTATCAATTTTTTCTTGAGGAACCACCTTGCCATTCATCGCTTTGGTAGCATATCTCTTGTTTAATAGCTTGATATAGTCCATTGTACTAGTTTAGGGTACAAAGGTCAAGATTCAAACTGTAATAAAAATTGATCTATGGTAAGAAATTAGGAATTGGAGATTTCTTTTCTGATTCGGCTTAGACTTTCTGGTGTAATTCCTAAAAAGGAAGCAATTTGATAATTAGGGATTACCTTTTCGAATACATCATAGTCTCGAATAAACTTCTCATACTTTTCTTTTGCATTGAGTGTTAGAAGTACAAAAATTCTTTTCTGAAGTGCGGCTATTCTATTTTGAAGATTCATACGGTTAATTAATCCAAATTCAGGAAATTTATCATAGAGTGCTTCAAGTTGTGATTGCTCTATTATTACAATTTTAGAATGCGAAAGACTTTCAATACTCAGTATAGACTTTTCATTATTGAATAAGGTCATGTAATCGCTTATCCACCAGTTTTTGGTAGCAAATTGTAAGGTATGATCTTTACCATTTTCAGCTTTGTAAAAAGCCCTTAGACATCCACTTGCTACAAAAATTTGGAGCTTCTTACTAGTATCTTCTTGAAGGATAAGTTCTCTTTTTTTTACATTTTTTTCTAATGCAATTGCCCTTAGTTCGTTAATAATATCATTCGATAAACCTGTGCTTTTTTCTATATATTCGATTAGTTCTTTCATTTCGATTCATTACCACTAAGGTTCGGCCGTTACGGGAGTCGTGACGAAGGAGCGATTCACTGATCACAGTATGTATATGCCCGGCATGTCACGGTTATGAAGTTAACCAAAATAGTGCAGTGGATGAGAATTTCACCAATCGAAGTTGATAGGAAGCTATAGAAAGATTCAAGGCTGTTTATTAATATTCCTCATATCATATCACTTTGTTCTACTTTTGTTCTGTTTAAAGATTAATTATAACCGTATTTTCCGATAAATGATAATCCTTAAAGACTTATCAAAGCCTTACCCTACATACTCCGACGATACTGACCACCGACATCAAACAGTGCATTGGTGATCTGCCCAAGAGTGCAGTGCTTCGCAGCTTCCATGAGTTGATCAAATACATTACCGTTTTGTAGTGCAATGTCTTTAAGAGCCTGTAAAGATTGAGCAGTTTTATCAGGACTGAGGGCATGTAGTTGCTCTAGATTATGGATTTGTTGTTTCTTTTCTTCTTCTGTGGCACGGATCACCTCACTCGGGGTAATAGTCGGGCTACCGTCCTCTGATAAGAATGTATTGACACCTATGATCGGAAATTCTCCAGTATGCTTGAGGGTTTCGTAATGCAGGCTTTCTTCTTGGATTTTACTACGCTGATACATGGTTTCCATAGCACCGAGTACTCCACCACGTTCGTTGATGCGATCAAACTCTACCATGACGGCTTCTTCTACGAGATCGGTCAATTCTTCTATGATAAAAGCACCTTGCAAAGGATTTTCATTTTTGGCTAAGCCAAGCTCATGATTGATAATCATCTGTATGGCTACGGCCCTCCTTACACTAGCCTCGGTCGGTGTAGTGATGGCTTCATCATAGGCATTGGTATGTAGTGAATTGCAGTTGTCATATATCGCATATAGCGCCTGCAGAGTTGTACGTATATCGTTGAAATCAATCTCCTGCGCATGGAGTGATCTACCTGAGGTCTGGATGTGGTATTTTAGCTTTTGACTACGTTCGTTAGCATTATATTTGTACTTCATGGCTTTCGCCCAAATCTTACGAGCTACACGTCCAATCACGGCATATTCAGGATCTACACCATTAGAGAAAAAGAAAGAAAGATTAGGTGCAAAATCATTGATATCCATCCCACGACTCAGGTAATACTCTACAAAGGTAAATCCATTGGAGAGGGTAAAGGCTAGCTGTGAGATCGGATTGGCACCTGCTTCTGCAATATGATATCCACTGATTGATACAGAGTAAAAATTACGTACCGCATGATCAATAAAATACTGCTGTACATCACCCATGAGTTTAAGCGAAAACTCCGTGGAGAAGATACAAGTATTCTGCGCTTGATCTTCTTTCAAGATATCTGCTTGCACCGTCCCTCTTACGGAGTTTAGTGCTTTCGCTTTTAGCGTAGTATAGATGTCTGCATCCAACACTTGATCACCGGTGAGCCCGAGCAGCATTAGTCCTAGACCGTCGTTGCCTTCTGGGATATCTCCATGATACTGCGGTCGAGTGATCTTGCGGTCATCATACAGTTCTTTGAGTTTGGCTTCTACCAAATGCTCTAGTTGATGCTCTTTGATATAGAGTTCGCATTGCTGATCTATAGCGGCATTCATAAAGTAAGCGCAGAGGGTAGCCGCAGGACCGTTGATCGTCATCGATACTGAGGTCTTGGGATTGCATAGATCAAAGCCAGAGTATAACTTTTTGGCATCATTGAGTGAAGAGATATTGACTCCTGAGTTACCCACTTTACCGTAGATATCTGGTCTATAGTCGGGATCTTCTCCGTACAAGGTCACCGAATCGAAAGCCGTAGATAATCGCTTCGCAGGCATTGATTTCGATAAGTAGTGAAAGCGTTTATTTGTTCGTTCGGGGCCGCCCTCTCCAGCAAACATCCTGGTAGGGTCTTCTCCTTTTCGCTTGAAAGGAAAAACACCTGCCGTATATGGAAAGAAACCCGGCGCATTTTCCTGAAGACTCCATCGTAAAATAGCTCCCCAATCTTTAAATTTAGGTAAGACTATTTTAGGGATCTTATGATGTGAAAGCGAGGTGGTAAAATTTTCTACTTTGATTTCTTTTGACCTAACTTGATAAGTGAAATGCTCCTTGGTATAAGATTGTTTTTTACTTTCCCATCCTTCCAAAATACTAAGGTTATCCCGAGTCAGATCTTGTTGTAGTTCTTCCTTTTTGGCGTTTAAACTTTCGCCACTTTCTGGGACTAAAGCTAGTACTTGATCAATAGCAAATAGCTTGGTTGCAATTTCTGCTTGCTCATCTACCTCTTGATTGTATCGCCTTATCGTCTCTGTGATTTCTGAAAGATACCGTATTCTAGCTGGTGGTATGATATATTGTTTTTCACTATCACCTTCAGGAAGATTTTCGCTTTGATCTCCAAAGAGTTTCACCATTAAAGTATTGAAAAGGGTATTCACTCCGGGATCATTGAATTGACTAGCAATGGTACCATACACTGGCATGGTATCAGGATCATCATGCCACAGATCATGATTACGTTGGTATTGTTTCTTGACATCTCTGATGGCATCTAGAGCACCGCGTTTATCAAATTTATTGATCGCAATGAGGTCGGCAAAATCAAGCATATCGATCTTCTCCAACTGTGATGCAGCACCAAATTCTGGTGTCATCACATAGGCACTTACATCTGCATGATCTACGATCTCAGAATCCGATTGGCCAATACCCGAAGTCTCCAGTATGACTAGGTCAAAACCTGCTTTTTTCATCAGAGCAATCGTACCATCGATATGTTTGTTTAAGGCAAGATTGTACTGCCGTGTCGCTAATGATCTCATGAATACTCGATCATTGGATATGGCATTCATTCGTATGCGATCACCTAGTAAGGCACCCCCTGTTTTACGTTTGGAAGGATCTACAGAGATGATACCCAAGGTTTTTTGAGGGAAATGTCTTAAGTAGCGTAAAACTAACTCATCTACTAAACTTGATTTACCTGCTCCTCCTGTACCGGTGATCCCAAGCACTGGCGTTTCATTGTCGGATAGAGCGTCTTTTATACCTTGCAGCCAGGGAGCACTATCTTTAGGATTATTTTCTACTGTAGAAATGAGTTTAGCTAGGTATGCATGATTTTGATGGCTAATATCATCTAGCTTGGGTGCTTTTTCTTTACCTACTTCATAATCACATTGCTCCAAAAGGTGATTGATCATTCCTTGTAATCCCATGGCTCTACCATCATCAGGGGAGTAGATTCGGCTGATACCATAATTATGCAACTCTGCGATCTCAGTGGGTAGTATGGTACCTCCACCACCACCAAATATTTTGATATGACCTGCTCCATTTTCTTTGAGTAGATCAAATGCATATTTGAAAAACTCATTGTGCCCTCCTTGGTAAGAGGTAATAGCGATTCCCTGTACATCTTCTTGGATAGCAGCACGTACTATCTCTCGTACAGGTCTGTTATGCCCCAGATGTATGACCTCCGCACCTGACCTTTGTATGATACGCCGCATGATATTGATAGCGGCATCATGACCGTCAAATAATGATCCTGCAGTCAGTATTCTAATTTTGTTTTTGGCTTGGTAAGGAGCTATCTTTTCCATATCTCTAAAGGTCTTATTAATAACCATTAGATGCTATAATAATGATCAAGATCTTAGTTTAACTATTTCAATAAATGGACTATCGTAAATCAGTGTAAGTTATACGTCGTATATACATCGGTTGTAATACCTCAGTCCCAAGGTCCAGTCTTGGTTACATGGATAAATTCATTTCCGGCTAAACGATATAGTCCACCTCCACCACCTACCCAAATTCTACCTTTGCCGTCTTCGATGATCGTCTGTACTGCTCTCACCATGAGCCCTTGATCTTCGCCATAATTGGTAAATGTTTCGCCATCATAGCGATAAACACCAAAACCTTCCGAGCTAAACCAAATGTCTCCTTTAGAGTCTTCATATACGACACATACTTCATTGTCACCAATGTGCTCTTGATCTGTAAAATTCGTAAATACTTGACCATCAAATCGACTCAATCCACCAAATCGGGTACCTATCCACATATTACCTTTAGTGTCTTCTATGATTTGATCTACGTGGTTATCTGTCAGACCTTCTTCCTCTGAATATCGTATGAATTCACTTCCGTCATATTTAAAAACTCCAAATCCATTAGTACTAAACCAGTAGTTGCCTAATCTATCTTGTGTAATGCCCCAGGTTGTTCTACCTGAGATAAAATCACTTTTATCAACTTCAGGATAGGGTAGTATAAAAGGATTCCACGTGATACCATTAAATTTAAATATACCATTAATACCACCAGCCCATACTACATTTGTACGATCCGCATATATACTCCAAAGTCTTTCACCATTGAAGTATTGTGACCCCGTGTAATTGGTAAATTTTTTTCGACCATTCTGATTCTTAGTCCAATCGTATAAGACGGCACCTCGATTTGTAGCAAACCAAATATTCTGATTTTGATCTTCTGAAATTCCCGTGATCTGTTCGCCATCAAAACCCTCTTTCAATGAATAGTAGCTTAGGGTATCGCCATCATAATGCGCCACCCCTAGGCCATTGGTTCCAAACCAAAAATGACCATGCTTATCTTCATAAATATGCCTAACAAAGGCCGCTATCTGCTCTGATGATTTGATTTGAGTAGGAAGAGCGGAGCTCTCAGCCGTGATTATTTTTGTAGTCGTACTTTCTTTGCAGGAGACTAGAGTGATCATTAGAATGGAAAGTCTAAATAGGATAGTGCTCATATATCTTTTACAATTTTGATTGATAGTACTTCTGCAATACGTAAAATGCCTTTTTCTTTTCACCCTTTTCTGAGATTAGTCCCTTGCGATTATAGTTATCTTGAATCCCAGGGAGCACCCTTCGAGGAGATTTGAAGTCCATTAATATCCATGGCGATACTCCACGTAGTTGATCTACTTGATCGATCATCTTGAGCGTTTCTTGATAAAGGTATTCTTGATATTCTTCCGTCCAACGTTTTGTTTTATCACCATGATAGCCATATTTAGCTCCTGCACCAAATTCGGAGATCAATACAGGTTTGTCTTGAGTAATATTCCATTTGATCTTTTTACATTTTTCTACGGTACCATCATACCATCCTATATATTGATTAAAACTTAAGATATCAACAACATCTGCAAAAGGATCGGAGATGGTTCTTGTATTTTCTAAGAGTGGATCATCTTTTTGTTCTAATGCTGCACTGATGAGTCTTGTTGGATCTTTTTGCTTGGTAAAAGCAGCTAATCTATTTAGAAACATATTTCGGCTTTCACTATTTGGCGTTTCGTTGGCCATCGACCAAATGATAACGCTTGCCCGGTTGATATCACGGGATATAGTAGAGGCAATCTGATCTTCAGCATTTTGATAAGTATCTGGATTATCCCAGTCAATCGTCCAATACACAGGTATTTCTTCCCAAATCAATAATCCCAATCGATCCGCCG
>JAHDGW010000132.1:7921-9082 GCA_020631635.1 Saprospiraceae bacterium | reverse complement strand
TTGAGATGCAAATACTCTTTTGATCTCCGTATCATTGGTGCCTTGATATGCAGCAGAAACATGATAGTAGTTGGATTGATCAGTATAACAGTATACACCTAAGGGTAATTGGCAACCGCCGTCCATCGTTTGCAATACCTGACGCTCTACATTGGTGCATTTTGCTACATCGGCATGATGTATTTTTCTTATGTTCTGAATGGAGGAGCGATCATACTCTCGACATTGAAACGCAATGACCCCTTGACCAGGTGCTGATGGAAATTCCCTATGATGCAGGTCATATATCATGTGATGACTTAGATCGATTTGTAATCTATTGATACCCGCTTTTGCGAGTATGATGGCATCCATCTCTTCATCTACTAATTTTTGGATACGAGTAGGTACATTACCACGGATATCTACTGTTGTCGTTGACGGAAATAGCGCCTTAATAAATGCTTTTCTTCTAGCTGATGAAGTACCAATTTTAGCATTTTCTGCGAGACCCATGATTCGATCTTTTTGATGATACTTGGCATTTACAATAAGGCAGTCGTTGGCTTGCTCCCGATACGATAAACCCGCAATTACCAAGCCATCTGGAGAAACGGTCGGTAGATCCTTTAGGGAATGTACTGCTACGTCTATTTTATTTTCTAGTAAAGCATCTTCTATTTCCTTGGTGAAAAAACCTTTGCCTTCAAGTTTATCAAATGAAAGATCTTGAATGCGATCACCTTTAGTTTTGATAACGATGATCTCACTTTCTATTTGATGTTCTAAGAGAAGAGAATGCACATGGTTGGCCTGCCACAATGCAAGTTTACTTCCTCTGGTACCTATTCTAAACATAGCGGGCAATTAGTTTTTGCTTCCACAAAGATAGGTAGACTCTCGTGGGTCTGAGTCATATTTTGGTCTAATAGTTTTTATTTCTTCGGTAGGATTGGCAATCCACATTATCTTAGAGGCATGAATAAAGTAAGTGCTCGAGAAATTGCACATTTAGTCTCTGGACGAATCGTTGGAGATCCTGATGTCAAAGTTACAGGCCCTAGTAAAATAGATGATAGTCAGGTAGGTACTATTAGCTTCTTAGCTAATCCCAAATACGAATCATATATCTACGATTGTGTCGCTGATATAGTCTTGGTCTCGGACGATTTTGTCGCTAAA
>JAHDGW010000132.1:5389-7874 GCA_020631635.1 Saprospiraceae bacterium | reverse complement strand
GTACCTTGATCCACGTACCCAATGTATACCAATCACTTGGAGTGCTTATGGATGCTTTTGGTTCAAAAACGAAAGAAGAACATTCCATTTCAACACAAGCATGTATCCATGATACAGTGGTGATTGGTGATCACGTACATGTGGAAGCTTTCGTCAATATTACCCGAGGATCTTCGGTAGGCTCAAATAGTTGTATATATAGCAACGTAAGTATCGGCGCCAATGTGAAGATTGGTTCAAATACGATCATTTATCCAGGTGTAAGAATTTACGATAATTGTGAAATCGGAGATCATGTAATACTTCATGCCAACGCGGTTATTGGAGCAGATGGATTTGGTTTTAGTAGAGCTGAAGATGGTAGTTATCAAAAGATCAATCACCTAGGTAATGTTGTCATTGAAAACCATGTAGAGATCGGAGCCAATACGACCATTGATCGTGGCAGTATAGGTTCTACTGTGATTAGAGAAGGGGTGAAGCTTGATAATTTGATACAAGTCGCTCATAATGTAGAAATTGGAAAAAATACAGTAATTGCAGCTCAGACAGGTATCGCAGGTAGTGCCAAGCTTGGAGAGTCTAATGTCATCGGCGGGCAGGTAGGTATTGCGGGGCATAAAAAAATAGGAAATAGAATACAGGTGCAAGCACAGACAGGTATAATAGGAAACATAAAAGATGATGCTAGATTATCAGGAAGTCCGGCGATTGATTATTCCAACTATTATAAGTCATATGCCGCTTTTAAAAATCTCCCTGATTTATTAGTCGAAATTCGTGAAATGAAACAAAAGCTTTTAAAGCTGGAGAATACATCATCGAACTTATAATTACATTTGTATTTCATTTTAGATAAGTTTCAAATCAATATGAAGCGAAAATCAATAAAAAAGTCTGTTCGTATTTCTGGTATCGGTCTGCATACTGGAGCAAAGGTCAATATGACTTTAGAAGCCTCTGAAGCAGGTAAGGGAATAAGATTTGTACGTGTAGACTTGGATACCCCTGTTACTATAAAAGCTGATGTCTCGTTAGTCACCAAAACAGAACGAGGTACGACTGTAGCCAAGGGCGAAATAGAAGTATCAACTATAGAACACCTGATGGCAGCATTGGCAGGTTCAGGTATTACTGATATAGAAATCAAAATCGATGGACCCGAAGTCCCTATTATGGACGGATCGGCCCTACATTTTGTACAACTATTGCAGGAAGCAGGAGTAGAGGAGTTAGACGGGGAGATTGAGCCTTTTGAAGTAAAAGAAGTATTTACTTATCACGATGAATCATCAAATACGGAAATAACACTAGTACCTTACGATGGGTTTGAGCTCAATGTTATGATTGATTTTGATTCTGAATTAGTAGCTGCGCAATCGGCTCGTCTTCTAGATGTTGATGATTTCAATGCTGAGGTAGCCGATGCAAGGACATTTGTATTTATAGAAGATTTAGAAAAACTTTTTGATGCAGGCTTGGTGCAAGGTGGTGATGTGGATAATGCTGTAATTATCAGTCGCAGTAGGCTGGAATCAGGGCATATAGATAAGATCAAAAAGAAGTTTGGAAAAGAAGATTTAGACATTGATGATAAAGGATTTGCTAGTCTTTCAGTTTTAAGGAGCCCAAATGAATTAGCGAAGCATAAGCTTCTTGATTTACTAGGTGATTTATACCTGCTAGGACGTCCTATTAAGGGTAAAGTATTTGCCAATCGACCGGGCCATAAAGCTAATACCTTATTTACCAAACAGCTAAAATCAGAATTTCAGAAAGCGAGGAAGTACAAAGGTAAACCCAATTACGATCCCAATGCCGAGGCCTTAATGGGTATTGCAGAGATCCAAAATATGCTTCCTCATAGACATCCATTTTTATTGGTAGATAAGATCATTGAGATCAAAGATGATTGTGTAGTAGGTGTAAAATCGATATCATTCGGTGAGTGGTACTTTAGGGGGCATTTTCCAGATAATCCTGTTTTTCCAGGCGTATTGCAAATGGAAGCATTAGCGCAAACAGGAGGCATACTTGCGTTGACCATTGCTGGCGATGGAGGGAAATGGGATACTTACTTCCTGAAGATGGATAATGTCAAGTTTAAATACAAAGTTGTTCCTGGGGACGTTATGATTATGAAATTAGAATTGCTGGCTCCGATCAGAAGAGGTATTGTCCATATGAAAGGAACAATATACGTAGGTAATAAGATCGTTTCTGAGGGAGAACTTACTGCACAAATCGTAAAAAGAGAAGAATAGTTTATGTCGAAGTTTGTAGATGTTAGTCATAAAGCTACCATAGGTAGTAACATCCAGATAGGATCATTCACAACCATACAAGAAGATGTAGTTATTGGAGATAATTGTGAGATAGGGCCCAATGTGGTCATTATGGATGGTACTCGCATCGGTGATAATTGTAAGATATTCCCAGGTGCAGTCATCGGTGCAATCCCTCAAGATTTAAAATTTGATGGAGA
>JAHDGW010000132.1:0-5379 GCA_020631635.1 Saprospiraceae bacterium | reverse complement strand
AAAGTTTAAAAACGAAAAGTCACTACTTAAGATTGGTAATAATGTCATTATCAGAGAGTACTGTACCCTCAATAGAGGTACTGAAGCCAATCACCAAACTGTCATCGAAGATAATGTGTTGCTTATGGCTTACGTACATATAGCTCATGACTGTCATGTTCATCATAATGCTATACTAGCCAATAATGCCACCTTAGCGGGACATATAGAGGTAGGTAAATACAGTGTTTTAGGAGGTATGACGGCTGTTCACCAGTTTGTGAAAATCGGTAATCATGCCATGATCGGCGGTGGATCTTTAGTCCGAAAGGATGTACCACCTTATGTCAAGGCGGCTCGTGAACCCTTGTCTTATGTAGGAGTCAATAGTATAGGCCTTCGTCGTAGAGGTTTTGACAATGATAGTATCAATCATATACAGGATATTTATAGAATATTATTTGTCAAAGAAAAAAATGTACGTAAAGCCATTAATACAATAGAGGCTACGATACCAGCATCAGAATATAGAGCAGCAGTGCTCGATTTTTTGAGCGGAGCAGATCGCGGATTGATGAAAGGCTTTAGACCTTAATTATGATATCTATCAAACTTGATAAGGTTTCAAAACGCTTTGGTTATCGTTACATTTTTAAAAATTTGAACTACGAGTTTACCGACGGGGTATACGGAATATCAGGTCAGAATGGTTCTGGCAAATCTACTGTGCTAAAAGTAATTTCAGGTTTTATGAGTCACTCTGAGGGCACCTTAGCTTATCATATTGACAATCTAGAAATAAAGAGAGCAGTTATTTTTCAGAAACTAAGTCTAGCGGCTCCTTATGTCAATCTGATTGATGAGTTTACATTACCAGAAATATTTCAGTTTCATAAGACTCATCGTAGCCTGTATTGCGATACGTATCATCAGTTTATCAATATCTTGAATTATCCATATAGGCCCGATGTATTCTGGAAGGAGTATTCCTCAGGTATGCAGCAGCGGGTCAAACTATGCCTCGCTATGTTGAGTAAGTCACGCATAGTGGTTTTAGATGAACCAACTAGTTTTCTTGATGATAAGGGAATTACATGGTTTTATGACCTTCTTAACTTGCACGTGGAGAATAAAATTATTCTTATTGGCAGTAATGATCAAAGAGATTTTTCATTCTGCAATGCGATAATCAATATCGAAGATTATCATGCATGATCGGTTACATATTGTAAAGTGATTCCATCTGAAATTTTATAAAGTACTTGTTTAGACTTTAGCTCGTCTACAGTATTGGAAGTATAATGTCTAACCGTTGTTAATTTCAAGTTACGGGATTCGCTGATTTGATAGTTATTCGCTAAAGCACTATTGATTTTTTTATTGAGTATATCATCACGATCTATACACAAAATGATCTCTCTAGCTTTGGTCATAATTAGATTCGCTTTGATATGATGATCTGCCAATACTTCAAATATTCGAGAGCTATCACGAGAACTAATATGTGAATAGTCCAGAGTTTGAAATTTAAGTATAATTTGATTCTTTTTAATTACGGTAAGAGGTGGATATTCAATGTTAGCTTCCGCCGAAATAGTAGTCCCTGCTTCTTCTGGGTGCAAAAAAGATTTTACGAAAAAGGGAATTTCTTGTTTAATAATAGGTTTGATTGTTTTTGGATGTATAACCTTAGCACCGTAGTAGGTCATTTCTATAGCTTCTTCATAGCTAAGCTTCTTCAGTTTACTAGCATGTATGTCAAGTTTAGGATCAGAAGACATAATGCCTGGTACATCTTTCCAGAAAGTCACAGAGCTAGCACTTAGTTTACTTGCCAATATTGCCGCCGTATAGTCTGAGCCCTCTCTTCCAAGAGTAGTAGAGAAATTTTCTGTACTCGAACCGATAAACCCTTGCGTAATGAGAATTTTTTGAGTATGATTTTTCAGAAGTTTTTCAAGACGTTGATCTGTTTCTGCCCAAAGGACATTAGCATTACTATATTCATTATCGGTGATCATATAGTCGCGTATGTCTACCCAGGCATTATCTATAGATTGATGATTTAGGTAATGACTTACAATGCGAGAAGATGCTATTTCTCCTACAGATATTATTTGATCTAGATTGTATTTATAGTCTTCCTCTGGTTGGTCTTCGATAAACCATTCGGTCTCCATGAATAAATCGTTGAGTTCATCTTGCAGGTCTTGACGATTAGGCACAAGTTGATCAAAAATTTTGTGATGTTTCGATTTTAGCTTTTGAAAACTCCCAATTGTACTTTCTTTATGATTAAAATGAGACTTGGCAATAGCGGTTAATTCATTGGTAACATTTTGAAATGCCGAGCAAATAATCACCAATCGCTCGTAGTCTTCTTTTTGAATAATGTCACATAAAGCTCTTATACGTTCTACATTTCCTAAGGCGGCCCCTCCGAATTTGAAAATTTTAATCATGTTGTAAAAATGCCTCTTTCTTCGAATTGTTTACTAATTGAAAGTATTGAAAAGAAAATATTTGTATGGTTTTATCAACCAATAATATTTTGTCTTTTCTCGTAAATACAAGATTTTATTATTTAGAAATCATATAAGTATTTGTAGTTTCGCCACATCTAACTAATCAACTATATATGTCAACAGACCTACACGAGTCTTTAGTACTTATGATGGTGGGCATGATCACCGTGTTCATTATTTTGTCATTAGTCGTCCTTCTAGGAAAAGGACTTATCTTGATTACCAATAAATATAATTCGGTACATGCTGATACGGAAAAGAATCACCGCATAGTGATCACAAAGGCTATGGAATCTATAGGAATTAGTGTTGAAAAAATCGAATTGATAGAAAATTAAGCCCATTTTATGAAAAAAGAAATCAGATTAGCACTGGTATATCGTGACATGTGGCAATCCTCTGGTAAATATGTGCCACGTGTAGATCAGCTCATGAAAGTGGCTCAACCGATTATCGATATAGGGTGTTTCGCCCGAGTAGAAACTAATGGAGGCGGCTTTGAGCAAGTCAATCTCCTATTTGGAGAGAATCCTAATAAATCCGTCAGAGACTGGACGACACCGTTCAATAAGGCTGGTATTCAAACTCAGATGCTAGAGCGTGGTCTCAATGGTATCAGAATGAGCCCGGTACCAGCCGACGTAAGACGACTTATGTTTCAAGTCAAAAAAAAACAGGGTACAGATATCTCAAGATCGTTTGATGGTTTAAATAATCCTGTAAACCTAGCCAACTCTTTTAAGTTTGCTAAAGAGGCAGGCATGATTGCTCAGGGAGCACTTAGTGTTACGCATTCTCCTGTGCATACTGTTGATTATTATATAGGCTTGGCTGATTCATATATCGAGCTGGGTGCTCAGGAGATATGTATCAAGGATATGGCAGGTATCGGTAGACCCGTCTCGATTGGTAAAATCGTGAAAGGCATACGAGAAAGACATCCTGATATTTTGATTCAATACCATGGGCATTCGACGACAGGATTCTCAGTCGTAAGTTCGCTAGAAGCTGCTCGAAATGGAGCAGATATTATTGATGTAGGGATGGAGCCACTATCTTGGGGTACTGGACATGCAGACTTGCTTACTGTGCATGAAATGTTGAAGGACGCAGGTTTTTCCTTGCCAGATATCAATAAGCAAGCATATATGGAAGTGCGATCCTTGAGTCAGGAGTTTATAGATGATTTTCTTGGAGAATATATCAATCCTCGGAATAGATTTATGAATTCTTTGCTAATAGGTCCTGGTCTACCTGGAGGTATGATGGGGAGCCTGATGGCTGATCTCGAGAAAAATCTAGCGAGTCTTAATAAGTGGTTGGCAAAAAGAGATAAAGCCCCAATGACTCAGGAGCAATTATTAATCAAACTCTTTGAAGAAGTAGAGTATGCATGGCCTAGACTTGGGTACCCACCTTTGGTGACTCCGTTTAGTCAGTATGTCAAAAATGTCTCTTTGATGAATGCGCTTCAAACTATAAAAGGTAAGGATCGCTGGAGTATGATCGATGAAAATACTTGGGGGATGATACTTGGTCGATCGGGTCAACTTCTTGGAGAACTGGGAAAAGAAATCAAAGCAATAGCCAAAGAACAGAATCGAGAATATTTTGAAGGTGTTCCACAAGATCTCTATCCAGATGAGCTTGCAATCTACAAAGACAAAATGGATGAGAAAGGCTGGGATTATGGACAGGATGATGAAGAATTGATGGAATATGCCATGCATCCGCAGCAATATGAGGCTTATAAGAGTGGTGAGGCTAAAATTAATTTCACAAAAGATTTGGAGGCTAGAAGAGCTACAAAACGATCTAAAAATGAAACACAACTTCCGCCTGAGATATTTGTAGAATTAGAAGGTAAAAAATATAAGGTTACTGTCGATAACGGAGCCAAAGAAACGACTGCTAAGAGCAATGATATATCGAAACCAGCAGCAAATCCAGCAGGGGTAGAAAAATTTGTAATGGCACCTCTAGAAGGTAAATTTTACACGACGAAAGATAATACAGATAAGGCCATCCAAGTAGGAGATGTAATCGAGATAGGTGATACGATAGGCTATATTGAGGCTATGAAAGTTATCAATGCGATCAAGAGTGATGTGGCTGGTACGGTACTCGAAATATACCCCAACCATGGAGATGAAATAGAAGAAGATGATCAAATTATAAAGTTAGCCTAGTGGAGATATTACATAAGTTATACGAAATGACGGCCTTTGGTGATCTATTGAGTGAGCCTTTGACTTTATTGATGATCACCATTGCTTGCATTTTACTTTATTTAGGAATTTACAAAAAATTTGAACCCTTACTATTGGTGCCTATCGCATTTGGTGTTTTGCTCGCCAATTTGCCAGGGGGTAACATGAGCGTAACACCAGCCGAAGAAATTTCAAATCTGTCAGACCTAAGTATAGTCATGATCGCTAAGGAGCATGGTATTATGAATATGTTGTATTACCTTTTAATTAAGACAGGCCTCTTACCACCACTCATATTTATGGGCGTAGGAGCGATGACTGATTTTGGACCTATGTTGCGAAACCTCAGATTAGCTTTTTTTGGAGCGGCTGCTCAGATTGGTATTTTTACGGTGATGATTACCGCCGTCATTTTTGGATTTTCACTTCAGCAAGCTGGAGCCTTAGGTATTATTGGTGGAGCAGATGGCCCTACGGCGATTTTTACGGCTATCAAACTGGCGCCAGAGTTATTAGGGCCTATAGCCATTGCGGCTTATTCCTATATGGCCTTAGTTCCAGTGATTATTCCTTTCGTTGTGAAGTTTAGTATGACTAAAAAAGAGTTGCTCATCAATATGAAACAACAAGACAGGGAGTTTCCTAATAGGGTGCAAATCAAAAAT
>JAHDGW010000131.1 GCA_020631635.1 Saprospiraceae bacterium | reverse complement strand
GTACGATATGCGAGCGATCATAATCTTGTAATCTTTTCGATAATAAAAGCATCGCTAAATAATGATACTCTCTGTACTCTAAAGACCAGAGATGTAGCGCATAAGCGATCCTATTGGCTAGTAAAACCGCTTTATACTTGGAATACCAAGAAGAAAAAATCAACTTTCGTTGTGGAGAAGCTATACCTAGAAAAGTAAAATGGCCCTTCATGTAAGCCGACATCTTTGCTGCGTATTCGACATCAGCTTTTAGCTGCATATCAATGGATAATTCTTCTATGATATTTTGATTTATCATACAATCTAAGATAGGATGGGAACCAAAATAAAATAAGATATTTATAAAAAATTTGACATGAAGCCATTAGCCGAACGAATGAGACCCAAAAGCTTAAAAGAGTACGTAGGTCAATCTCAGATCGTAGGTGATGGTGCTGTGCTACGTAATATCATAGAATCTGGGCATATTCCTTCATTTATTCTTTGGGGTCCTCCAGGCGTTGGGAAAACCACCCTTGCTGGAATAATCGCCGAACAATTAAGCAGACCATTTTTTACACTTAGTGCTATAAATAGTGGTGTAAAGGATATCAGAGAGACCATACAAAAAGCAAAATCTAAGCGATTTTTTGATGCTCCACAGCCCATTCTTTTTATTGATGAGATCCATCGGTTTAGTAAATCACAACAAGACTCCTTACTAGGTGCTGTAGAGTCTGGTATCATCACCTTGATAGGTGCAACTACTGAAAACCCCTCTTTTGAGGTCATCCCTGCCCTACTTTCTAGGTGCCAAGTCTATATACTCAAGCATCTTGAAGTGCTTAATCTAAAGTCTTTAGTTGATCAAGCAGTCAATCATGACGAATACCTCTCAAAACTAGATATCGATATAGCAGAGTATGATAGTTTAATCAAGTTTTCAGGCGGAGACGGTCGGAAAATATTGAATAGCCTTGAAATTGTTATCAATAACTCAGATCGTACGGAAAAAATAATCGTCACAAACGATCTGGTAGATAGAATTATTCAACAAAATATTGCTCAATATGATAAGACTGGAGAGCTTCACTACGATATTATATCTGCCTTTATAAAATCTATCAGAGGAGGTGATCCACAAGCTACTCTGTACTATCTAGCACGTATGATAGAAGGGGGCGAAGACCCTAAGTTTATATGCAGGCGCATGATCATATCTGCCTCCGAAGACATCGGCATGGCCAATCCCAATGCCCTCTTGCTTGCCAATGCCTGTATGCAAGCAGTACAAAATATAGGTATGCCAGAAGGTAGAATCGTGATGTCGCAATGTGCCATATACTTAGCAACTTGTGATAAATCTAATGCAAGCTATATGGCAATCGATAAGGCCTTAGCCACCGTCCGACAACAACCTAATCTGTCCGTACCGCTGCATCTACGCAATGCACCTACTAAGCTGATGAAACAGCTCGATTATGGTAAAGGGTATAAGTATGCCCATGATTATAAGGGCAATCATGTGCAACAAGAATACCTCCCGAGCGGAATACAAGGCACGGAGTTTTATATCCCTCAAGGAAACCCCGCGGAACAAAGAATCAAAGCTAGATTGGATCGTCAGAAAAACAATACGTAGTCAAAGCTTAATCTTCGCTATTTTCTGCCTCCCCTACTGGCTCGTCGCTAGTCGTGATATAGCATATATTAGTATCTAGATTATAGCAGAAAAACAAAGGTTTTTCATTTCGTAAGAGATCAATCCAGTTGATGTATTTATCTGTACGTAAGAAAACGTTGAATGTATATTTACCATTCTTGTCCTCGTAATAGTTTTCTCTCATCCAATTCATGCAGAATTTGATAATTACCTTACCCGAAGGGATATTGATATTGATCCCGTAGTCAGTCTGCTGTCCTTGAGCTTGCCTTCCATAAAGAAATACCTTATAGTGCTTAAACTCTTCAATGATAATATTATCCATCTTATTGATTAGTAGTTATCGGTCAAAGATAACTTCTAATCATGGAGTTGCAAAAAAGGATTTTGATAGCGTATTACTTCCGTAAACCTTGACTAGGTTTAATAATTATTTTCTTTGGGGAGGATCAAATGGCATTCTCAATTTACACGTGAAATATATTTTACCTTTCGTTTTAGCCTTGTGGATTTCCTGATCCTTAGAATATCCTCTGTGATTAGGAACTATAAAGTATTCTGGTGATTCAAATATTAAATAAGCTCTTATTTGTTCTCCAATTTCTGCTTTGAAATCTTCCATAAGCGTCAGTGATGCGTTCTCAACCCTTAGAGATAACTCATCCGTATATAAAGAATCTGATTCAGAGTATTTGAAAGGCTTTGACTCATGAGCATCCTCTATATACTGCAGCTCAAAGTGGTTATCATACAATCGAATGGTGAATATAAATCCACCAAATACCCAATATCCCATTTGAATCTCAATTCCGTCTTTTTTTAATTCGCAGAAACATTCACTTGATATTATGCCCGGCATAGAGAATGTCTTATCCATTATCATTGAATCTTCCTCGATATATTCAACAAAATATCGAGCACGATTATATCTAAAATCGAATCTATTCTTTAATTCATATTCGTCATAAAGAAACTTTTTCCTTTCCTCTGTGATACCTGTTAAATATAGTTTATCAGCTTGATATGCACTGTCTATCCTTTGATAGCTCTTTTCATTAGATTGGTGGTAGTCAAATTCCCAGTCAGTCAGGATTTCAAACTGTTTCCAATCGTTAATCTGCCCAATGCGGTACTCATTTACATCTTGGCTATAAGAAATTCCCGCGATGAAGTTTAAGACTAAAAATCTGAATAGTATTTTCATCCTTTAATCATTTAACGCTCAGCTTAATATCAAATATTACAGCCGTACATAAGTCACACCTTCCCCACCAAAATCATCCTGAGGGTGCCATACCTTTTCTACGTTATATTCTTTAAGTTTTTTATGAACTGCATTTCTAAGGGCACCGCTCCCCTTTCCATGTAATATGGTTAGCATATCTACATTTCTGATCATAGCCTGCTCTACAAGTTCTTGTACAAAAGCTATTCCATCTGACTTGGTATACCCTCTGATATCGATCTTGGGCGAGAAGTTTTGAATTTTCTTCACCTGAGTGGATACATGATTGGACCTATTGGTGGTCATAGGTGTTGCGGTCGGTTCCAAATTGACAAGATCTACCGTCATAGTAAAAGAGCCAACTGCCAGTTTTACTTTTTTCTTCCTCACTTCCAATATTTTCCCCGTAGTACCTGACTCCCTGATCTTTGCCCAATTACCAACTTCAAAATCGGACTCATCGAAGTCTTTTCTATAGAAGATCTCTTTTTTGAGTTCTTTGATTTCTTCTTGTTGCTCCTCTTTATGAAGCTTATGCTTTTTCAACACCTTCTGAGCCGATTCTCTTGATTCGGTAGCTTTGAGCTCTTTAAGTATGGCATCTATTTCTTGATTGGCCTTATTGGCAGCGGCAACTTTTTGTTCCTTGATATCAAGCTTCAGACGCTTACGACGGTACTCCAGCTCTGACTGAAGCTGATTATACGTAGCAGTCAATCGTTCTAGGTTTTGCTCTTTATTGCTCAGCCCTTGAATCTTTTCATCAAGTACTTGCTTTTCTGATTGTAAGTCAGTCAACAGCTGGTCTATAGCCTTTTCGTTTTTACCTGTTTTGAACCTAGCATATTTCAAAATACGCTTTGGTAAACCTGTTTTTTCTGCAATTTCAAAAGCAAAACTACTACCTGGTCTTCCTATTTTCAACTGGTAACTTGGGCCTAGGTTTTCTTTATCAAAGAGCATTCCTCCATTAACGATTCCTTTAGTCTTGTAAGCGAAAAACTTGAGATTACTGTAATGCGTCGTAATCACTCCCCAGACTCGCTTATGGTTAAGCTCTTTGAGTATTGCCTCTGCTATGGCACCACCGATTTTAGGATCAGTCCCAGAGCCAAATTCATCAATAAGGATCAATGATTTATCATTAGCTTCTTCTAGGAATCTCACCATATTAGTCAGTCGTGAGCTATAGGTGCTCAAGTCGTCATCTAATGATTGCTGATCTCCGATGTCACATAGGATCTTATCGAATACTCCAATAGTACTATTTTCCTCTACGGTAGGTAGCAATCCTGATTGTACCATCATATGAATGAGCGCCACCGCCTTCATAGTAACGGACTTACCACCTGCATTAGGACCACTTAAAAGTAAGAGTTTATTGGGTTTATTAAGTTCCAAGTCAAAAGGAACAGTCTTTTTGTTTTCATTACTGTTTTTCAGATACAGGTAAGCATGTCTTCCCTCTTTGATCGCAAACAAAGGTTGATCTACAATATTGGGTAATGTCGCGTCTAGTTCTTTGGCTAATCGAGCCTTCGCTAATATTACATCCACCTCAATAAGTTGATGATAATCAGATACAATATCCTCGATATATGGTCTTAGTTCGTCGCATAGCTGCCGCAAAATTCGATATACCTCTTTTTTCTTTTCGGTCTCTAAGTCGAAAATTTGATTATTGATATCAATGACTTGCTCTGGCTCTATGAACGCCGTTTTACCCGTAGAGGATTCGTCATGGATAATACCTCTGACCTTTCGTTTATTTTCTGCAGGTACACTGAGCACTCGTCTACCGTTACGATAACTTTCTACGGAGTCTGAGAGCATCGCTTTCTGTTTGAAACTTGCCGCTATGGTAGTAAATGCCTTGTCTAGTTCTCTATTTTTGGCATTTATATTTTTCGAAATTTTCAATAGCTCTGGACTTGCATCTGGCCTCAATAGTCCTTCGCGATCATATACTCGATCTATAGCCTTGATCAGGTGATCACCCTCTATAAAACGTTGTGCAAACCCCTTTATACCCTCAATCTCCGCTATATGATCTCCCATAAAGAATACCCTCAAATCTAAAGAAATCAAGAGTATCTTTTGGATTCGCAATATGGCTTCAGGATCTAATATAAACCCCTCTTTACTGAGCATTTTTACATCCTCGACAATATTTTCAAATGAAGTGAGTGGTACTGAAACCCCTTTATTGAGAATACTCAATAATTGAAATACTTCTTGGAGTAGTTTCTTGACAACTTTTGGATCTGAGGAAGGGACAATATTTAAACTCTGCTTACGTCCCATCTCAGAGCGGCAATGATAAGCCACTCGTTGGAGTATATCAGTAAATTCTATTTTATCACCTATGTCAGAAGGATACGTGTACATGCTCATCTTTGATGCGTCAAAGGTAGTAAACACCATATTATCTTCAAGGTTTTTGTAAGGATGTAGCTTTCTTTCAGGAACATAATTATTATTACTTTTGAGATAGAAATTGAAAGTATATGGCGGCGAATACCTTTGGTGAAATATTTAGAATTACAACCTATGGAGAATCTCATGGTAAAGGCATAGGTGTCGTGATCGATGGATGCCCTTCTGGGTTTGATATTGACTTAGATGCTATACATTACCAACTCCAACGTCGTAAACCTGGACAGTCCGCCATCACGACTCAGCGTAGAGAAGAAGAAGCTTTTGAGGTATTATCTGGTGTATTTGAAGGAATAACAACGGGTACTCCAATATCCATCTTGATAAGAAATACTGATCAAAAATCTAAGGACTACAGCCATATTGCGACTAAATATCGTCCATCACATGCCGATTATACTTATGCTAAAAAATATGGTATACGAGACTATAGAGGCGGTGGTAGATCATCAGCACGAGAGACCGCTGCAAGAGTAATTGCAGGCGCAATCGCCCAAGGAATATTGAAATCTAAGGGTATCACAATCCAAAGCTTTGTATCAGCGGTTGGAGATATCCAAATGACGGATATCAAAAAGCTTGATTACAAGCTGATAGATGATAATATCGTACGATGCCCAGACAACTATACTGCCGAACGTATGATTGAAAAAATCAAAGACATCAAGAAACAGGGCGATACTATAGGTGGGATTGTGACTTGTCATATCATAGGTTGCCCGGTAGGACTAGGTGCACCTGTATTTGATAAATTACATGCTGATCTCGGAAAGGCTATGTTGTCAATCAATGCCGTCAAAGGATTTGAATACGGATCTGGATTTGACGCCGCCAAAATGCTAGGCTCTGAGCACAATGATGCATTTACTATCAAAGATGATGAGGTCATTACAGAAAGTAATCATGCAGGGGGTATCCTAGGTGGTATTTCCAATGGTATGCCTATAAATTTTAATGTGGCATTCAAGCCCGTAGCGACCATCATGCGAGACCAAAAGAGCATCAATGACCAAAATGAAGCGGTAACGGTAAGCGGAAAAGGTAGGCATGATCCATGTGTAGTGCCTCGTGCCGTACCTATCGTTGATGCCATGACAGCACTCGTGATCTTAGACCATATGTTGAGGAATGAAGTAGTGAGGTTTTAGCGATTTCGAGAAGCCGCGATTTCGAGATTTCGCGAAATCGAAAACCCTAATTCTTAAACTGAATCTTACGCATTCTTAGACTCTCAGGAGTGATCTCTAAGTATTCATCATCGGTGATATACTCCATGGACTCTTCTAAGCTCATATTGATTTTAGGTGCAATCTTGGCAGCATCATCCGCTCCAGAAGAACGCATATTAGTCAGCTTCTTACCTTTAATTACATTGATGGCAAGGTCATTATCACGGCTATTTTCTCCGATGACTTGTCCCTTATAAACTTGCTCACCCGGATCGATGAAAAACTTACCGCGATCCTGAAGTCTATCAATCGCAAATGCTAAAGCTTGCCCCGCTTCCATAGAGACCAATGATCCCTTACTACGGCCTGGGATATCTCCTTTGTATGGCTCGTATGCTTTAAACCTATGGGTCATTACTGCTTCACCAGCTGTTGCAGTCAAGATATTGTTTCTGAGACCAATGATCCCTCTTGACGGTATATCAAACTCTAAGTGTTGTAGATCTCCCTTAGGTTCCATGACCTTGAGTACACCTTTTCTCATCGTCACAAGCTCTATAGCTTTACCGGCTACCGACTCTGGCACATCTACTACCAATGTCTCCACTGGCTCACATCGTACTCCGTCTTGCTCCTTGAATATTACTTGTGGCTTACCTACCTGTAACTCATAACCTTCTCTTCTCATGGTTTCTATGAGTACCGATAAGTGCAGGATACCTCTACCGTAAACATTAAACTTATCCTCAGTATCGGTATCTTCTATCTTAAGGGCAAGGTTTTTCTCAGTCTCTTTGTATAGTCTATCTCTTAGGTGCCTTGAAGTCACAAACTTCCCTTCTTTTCCAAAGAAAGGAGATGTATTGATCGTAAATAGCATACTCATGGTAGGCTCATCGACTTCGATACGCTCTAGCGCTTCTGGGTTTTCAAGATCAGCGAGTGTATCACCGATATCAAAATCTTCGATACCGATGATCGCACATAGATCACCAGATCTTACTTTATCCACCTTGACTTTTCCTAATCCCTCGAATACATATAATTCCTTTGCTCTTACTTTTTTGATACTGCCATCTTTCTTCATCAAGGCATAATCGGTATTCGCTACGAGATCACCTCTAAATACTCTTCCGATCGCAATACGGCCTTGAAATGAGTTGAAATCTAAGGATGTAATCTGCATCTGAGGAGTACCCTCATAATACGGTGCTGCTGGTATATTATCCAAAATCGCATTGAGCAAAGGCTGAATATTCATCGTACGCTCATTGTGATCAAAACTCATCCATCCTTGCTTGGATGATCCAAATAAGGTGACAAAATCGAGCTGATCTTCTGTAGCATCTAGATTAAACATGAGGTCAAATACATCACCTTGTACATCTTCTGGTCTACAGTTTTCTTTATCTACCTTATTGATCACAACGATAGGTTTGAGTCCTAAAGCGACCGCCTTAGACATTACAAACCGGGTCTGAGGCATCGGTCCTTCAAAAGCATCTACAAGAATCAAAACACCATCAGCCATACGGAGTACTCGCTCTACCTCACCACCGAAGTCGGCGTGACCGGGGGTATCGATGATATTGATCTTTACATCCTTGTACGTAACTGATACATTCTTAGACAGAATGGTGATACCACGTTCACGTTCAAGATCATTATTATCTAGCAATAATTCTTTTCGCTCCTTACGTTCGTCTAAGACCTTACATTCTTCGATGATCTTATCTACAAGAGTGGTTTTACCGTGATCTACGTGGGCAATGATTGCAATATTTCTGATCGGATCCATAGTATCTTATGCTACTGTATTACTGATGTTTTTCAAAACAGCCGCGAAGATAGCTTTAATAAACTCGAACTACACTAATAAACCGTTAATTATGCTAGATCATAAGGCTGCCGAATATAACTATCATTAACTATAGCAAAAGACATATTAAGTATTGATCATTTAGCGATTACTTATAGTGATTTATACTTATTTCATCTAGGAGCATTCAATCAGGAATCATTAGCCTGACTATCCTAGCCTTTGTTATTTCATTTCCTCTATGATCTTACCGCTAAAACTATGAAACATACTATTTAATAGTTATTTGTATATTTATTCTAAGCTTAGTGCTGGGTACTCAATAAGATTGGGATGACCAAAAAATAAAACAGGAATGAATTTTATCAAAAGGTGTTGTTTAATAGCCGAATATGGAATTAATGTGGAAGTTTTGGGTGGTAAGTTCCGATCATAACAGAGTTATGTGTAAGCTAAAAAAATGAAACATATTCTCAACAATGGATTGATTAAGAATAGAATTTTAGAATTTCGTTTAAACAGCATTGAAAATTATAAATACTCTCAGTATCTTTAATAAGCTTGACGGAAGCAATCCATTCATCAGATAAAAGTTGTATCAACACCGTTTTTTTTCAATTTGTTTAAAAAAATATATTCTCGCTTCATGAGAATGGTTGATGAGTGACATTTTTCTGGGCGACGAAATATATTTATCATGAAACAAATTCACCAGAATCACAACCTTCCCTACTTAAAAAGACTAGCTAAAAATTTAAAAAAAGAACGAAATCTAGCTCATCACGAGGCTCTAGACTTAACTGCCGAAAATTTAGGATATAATAATTGGAAACACTTGATTAAGGAATCATCT
>JAHDGW010000130.1 GCA_020631635.1 Saprospiraceae bacterium | reverse complement strand
GCTGCTGCCAAAATAAAATATCCATGCGCCGCTCGCTTCTCAAATATAGATCCATCTAATGAGGTGACATCTGTATGTGCATAAAATACGTCCCAGCTGAGATTGGCAAAATTTTGAATATCACTATCGGTGATTGTTCGTTTATGCGTTAAGATTGACATCCCTGGTTTGATATCTTCATAATGATATCGAAATGGATGAGCTGGCGTTTCTATCACATCGCTACCCGCCTGATAGATGCCTGTCACGGCGGTCATAGTGGTTGGGCTTCCCTGTACAGCGCATCGCTGCATATAGTGCTTGACTCCTCTCATTCCTCCCATTTCTTCACCGCCTCCGGCTCGACCTGGGCCACCATGAACTAATGTCGGTAAAGGTGAACCATGTCCTGTGCTATACTTAGCCATCTCCCGATTGATTACCATAATACGTCCATGATGACTCGCTGCATTGACTACGAAGTCACGAGCAAGGTCATTGTCATTAGTTGCAATCGATGCAACTAGAGAACCTTTGCCCATCTGCGCTAATTCTACCGCTTGATCAATAGTTTCATAAGGCATAATAGTACTTACGGGACCGAATGCTTCAATCTCATGAACTCCTATATTTTGATATGGATTATCTTCTCTAAGTAATATTGGACTTAGGAATGCTCCCTTCTCAGCATCCGCATCTACTACATCAAGTTTGTCTAATGATCCATAAATGATTTCAGCCGTTTTAGCTAGTTCTTTAACGCGATCACGGACTTCAGTCACTTGATCTTTACTTGCCAATGCTCCCATACGAACTCCCTTGGTTTCAGGATTACCTATGGTTACTTTTGATAAGGCACTACCAAGTGCAATTTGTACGTCTTCTACTAACGATTCTGGTACGATTATTCGACGGATCGCCGTACATTTTTGACCGCACTTAACGGTCATTTCATTTCGAACTTCTTTTATAAATAGATCAAACTCTGGAGTACCTGGCTTAGCGTCTAAACCTAATACTGAACAATTAAGGCTATCTGCTTCCATATTGAATGGAACGGACTCGCTTATGATTCTAGGGTTGGACTTCAATAATCTTCCCGTATCGGCACTACCCGTAAAGGTGACTACATCCTGCGACTCTACCCCATCCAAAATAGAGCGAGCCGATCCACAAATCAATTGAAGTGCACCTTCTGGCAGTATGCCCGAAGCAATCACATCCCTTACCACTGCTTCTGTTAAATAGGAGGTTGCAGTAGCAGGCTTTACCACAGCGGCTAAACCGGCCATCCAGTTCACTGCACATTTTTCAAACATGCCCCAAATTGGAAAATTATATGCATTGATATGAACCGCAACTCCACGCTTAGGTACTAGGATATGATGCCCCATAAACTTGCCACCTCTAGAAAGATCTATAGGATCTCCATCTACCGCATAAGTCTGATCAGGGAAGTTTTTACGTAGAGAAGCATTGGCAAAAAGGTTACCAAAACCTCCTTCTATATCTACCCAAGAGTCTCTTCTTGTAGCACCAGTTTGATAGCTAATTTTGTAGTATCTTTCCTTGAGCCTAGTCAGGTATAGTGCTAATTTTTTAAGCATTTTACCACGTTGCTGAAAGGTCATTTTGCGTAAAGCTGGACTACCTATAGTTCTCCCATATTGTAATACTTCTGCAAAATCAATTCCTTTAGTAGTAGCTACACCTATTTGATCACCCGTGACTGCACTGAATAGTGGAGCACCGTCTCCTTGACCATCTATCCATTTCCCTTGTATGTAATTGCCTAGTTTGTTCATTTGTTTGGTTGTCAGTTGTTTGTGGATTTGTAGTGAGTCTCGATCAGTGAATTATATATTTCTATTCAAAAAATTGCTCATCACGCATTGCCATAGTTCTTAGCATTGGAGAGCAACGGTAACGATCCTCATGGTATACGTGATATAGCGTATCGATATTGTTTACTACTTCAGCTAGACCGATCTCATCTGCCCATTTTAATAATCCTTTTGGATAATTTACCCCTTTGGTCATCGCAAGATCTACATCTTCTTTACTAGCAATATTTTGATGTACAGTGTCAGCCGCCTCATTGATCAGCATCATAATGATACGATCTCCTATATAGTTGAGTAAGGCTTCATCATGATCTGTATGTTGTTCTTCTCTAGGATATGTATAATAACCTCTTCCCGTTTTTCTACCCAAGAAACCTGCCTCAGAAAGTCGCTTCTGAGTAAATGAAGGCTTATATCTTGGATCGTAATAAAATGCTTTAAATACCGATTCGGTTACTGCGTAATTTACATCATTGCCTATGAAATCCATCAATGTAAATGGTCCCATTCTAAAGCCTTTGGCTACCATAGCAGCATCAATTGTTTCAAAGTCTGCAATACCTTCTTCATATATACGGAGTGCTTCTCCATAGAAAGGTCTTGCTACTTTATTGACTATAAAACCTGGAGTATCTTTCACATCAACAACAAGCTTTCTCCAGTACTCGATCTCTTTGAGGATATTTATATGGACGTTTTTATCAGTCTGGATTGCAGGAATAACCTCCACCAACTTCATTAATGGAGCTGGATTAAAGAAGTGTATACCGATAAATCGCTCTGGTTTGTCAAGACATGCTGCGAGAGATGCAATAGAGAGCGATGATGTATTACTTGCTACGATACATTGATCAGAAACAAAAGGCTCAAGTTCTTGAAACACTTGTTTTTTAATCTTTTTATCCTCGATAATTGCTTCTATCACCAAATTACATTCTGATAACTCCTTTAGCGACTGGCAATGGGTAATATTGGACTGAATTCTCTCCTTTTCAACCTTATCAATTTTTCCTTTTTCAATAAGTCGGCTTAAAACTTTTTCTAATTTCTGCTGACTTTTGAGTAATGCATCCAGATTTTTATCAAACAAATATACTTTTTTACCCGCCGTAGCTGCCACCTGAGCTATTCCACTACCCATGGTTCCTGATCCTATTACTCCTACTGTGTTTATCATTTGAGGCATTTAAAGTAATCAAAAGGTTCTAAACAATCCAGACACTTAAATAACGCTTTACAGGCCGTTGATCCAAATTGGCTCACCATCTCTGTATTTTTAGATTTACATTGGGGACAAGCAACTACTCGCTTCCCATCAATTAATGCTGCTTTATCCAAAGATTCTGATTCTGGTGGCGCAATTCCATATTCTTGTAATTGCTTTCGACCATATTCCGTGATCCAATCTGTAGTCCATGCTGGACTCAAGACCAATTCAACCTTAGTTTTAAAACCAGCGCCACCAAGTGCAAGCATAATATCTGTTGCTATGGTATCCATAGCTGGGCAACCTGAATACGTAGGTGTAATCTTTATCAGCAGCTCATGCTCTCCCACTCGCTCTACAGACCTTACGACTCCCATATCCATAATCGAGAGCACAGGGATCTCAGGATCACTTACTTCTCTAAGAATAGCATTGATCTTAGGGTCTTCGATATGATTGATAGCTGCTACCATTGCATGTTAGGATAAGCTCGTTGCATATATTGGAATTCACTTAACAGCCTACCCATATGCTCCGAATGAATTCCTTGTTTTCCGCGGACTACTCTATCTTTAAACTCAGGATACTTAAGATTTGACTCTTGTATCACCGCTTTGACTTGTGTCCAATATTCTATCGCCAGTACATTTAAGTCTGGTGCAATTTCTTCATCCTTCATGGCTGTCTCAATATCTGATGCAGTCACTAGCTCATGAGCCATCGGGAGTAAATAATCTAGAGCAACTTGCATTCGTTGATTACTTTCTTCGGTACCCGCACCAAGTCGATTCATCCAGCTTGTAGAAAAGCGTAAATGATATTTGACCTCTTTCAAACTCTTAGTAGCAATGGCTGCTATTTGATCATCTTTAGAATTTTGAAGTTCTTCTAACAACAAGCGATGATAGACATCAAACAAGAACTGTCTTACAATTACATGTGCAAAGTCTCTATTCTCTTGTTCTAATATGGTGCTGGAAAGATATTTCCGTTCAGTTCTCAAATAAGCAATCGTGTTTTCTGTCGCATCTCCACCCGCAAGTTTTGCGGCATATTGAAAGTATGATCTCACTTGACCGAATAAGTCAAGGCTGATATTCGTCAATGCAATATCGGTTTCTAGACTTGGTCCATGTCCGCATAATTCTGATAAACGATGGCCTAAGATCATGGAATGATCTCCTAGGAGAAGCAGATATTGGTATAAATTGTTAGATTTCATGGATTTAAGGTATCTAAGTTACAAGGTATCAGGGTTTAGGGTTTCGAGATTACATATGATCTACTTCATCAGGTAGGTTATAGAATGTTGGGTGTCGATATACTTTATCTGCTGCTGGCTCGAATAACTCTCCTTGATTCTCTGGATTAGAGGCTGTAATCTGCGATGATTCCACGACCCAGATGCTTACTCCTTCTTGTCTTCGGGTATATACGTCACGTGCATTTTCTAGTGCCATCTGGTCATCGGCTGCATGAAGACTTCCAACATGACGGTGTTCTAGACCGTTTTTGGATCTTATGAAGACTTCGTAAAGGGGCCATTCTTTATTCATAGTAACTTTTTTGGATTATTCAACATCTACATTTTGGTCAAGTTCAATTTTATCGGGTGTCATGGAATCGTGGTTTTGAGGTTTCAAGGTGCTGCGGATTCAAGGACTTATTTATTTAAGAATTTTGATCTTGCTTGGATAAGTCTGTAAATCATTACTGAAATTATCTCTGCATCTTTGATTCTATCTTCAATATGATCTTTGTTATCCTCACTTATTTCTTTCAGAATGATGAGCTGGGTTATTAACTCTGCACAAGAGCCTTTTGCAATATACAAATGTCGCAGTCCTTGCTTGATAGTATCTAGTTCATCACCTTCCGCAATATTGGATGGGATAGAAACTGCAGAGCTAGTGATCTGATCTCTAAGTCGATAGTCGTATTTCAATTTCAGTTCATTATCAACAAGGGCGTAAATTGAGATTGCTAAGTCTTTTGACTTTTGCCATACTTTGAGTTCTCTAAAATTGCCCATGTTAGTAATTGATAGTTTTCAAATTATATCGCTGCCGAAACATCTTGATTCCTTGAAGCCTCATCACCTTGAGACCGTGATCTTCGATCACTATAAGCGATAGCCGCCTCTCTAACCCAAGCACCATCGTCCCAAGCTTTCACTCTTGCTCCTAATCGCTCTTTATTACACGGACCATTACCTTTTACCACTTGCCAAAATTCATCCCAGTCAATTTCCCCAAAGTCATAATGACCTCGTTCTTCATTCCACTTCAAATCAGGATCAGGGATTGTAAGCCCTAAGATCTCAGCTTGTGGGACGGTGATATCAACGAATTCTTGACGGAGTTCATCATTAGTTTTACGCTTGATTTTCCATTTTACAGACTGCTCTGTATTTGGACTTTCTTCATCTCGCGGACCAAACATCATCAAAGATGGCCACCAAAATCGATTGAGAGCATCCTGAGCCATTTCCTTTTGCTCTGGAGAACCTTGTGATAAGCCGAGCATGATTTCATAACCTTGACGTTGGTGAAAACTTTCTTCTTTACAAATTCTCACCATTGCTCTAGCGTATGGTCCATATGATGTACGAGTGAGCATTACTTGATTGATGATCGCTGCACCATCTACAAGCCATCCAATGGCTCCGATATCTGCCCAAGACAAGGTCGGATAATTAAAAATACTGGAGTACTTTGCTTTACCTGTATGGAGCTGATCAAATAGTTCGTCCCTACTGATCCCTAAGGTCTCAGCAGCACTGTACAAGTACAATCCATGGCCAGCTTCATCTTGGACCTTGGCCAACAAGCCCACTTTACGCCGTAGAGAAGGTGCTCTGGTGATCCAATTGCCTTCGGGAAGCATTCCTACGATCTCAGAATGCGCATGCTGAGAGATTTGTCGGATGTGGGTTTTACGATATTTTTCAGGCATCCAATCTTTTGCTTCGATGCGCTCTCCTGCATCGATGCGTTCCTGAAATTGTTGTTCTAGTGATTTTACAGTCATATCTCTAGTTTTTATGTTTAGTGTTCGTATCTATTTCTAAATACGACTTCATAGTTTCCAATCAATTGGTATAAAGTAGTTCAATATGTTCTTTTGTCTTGAAACAAAAGAACCAAAAATTCAAGGCTGTATTCATTTCTTAACGCTACGAAGAATTCAAAATCCTAAACAAAATAAACTCGCTATTTGCTTGATATCTTAAATCCAACCATCTCGATAAGTTGAGACAAAGTCAACGATCAAGATGGGTTATGCTCATACAGTATTTTGTTTTATACGGATTTTGAACACTTCTTCACTAAAATGAAAAAGGCCAAAACCTTAATTCTCGTATATTATTAAACATCAAAATCAACTACGAGATCTTTACTCATAGCTTTTGCTTGACAAGTCAATATGTATCCTTCTTTGATTTCGTCATCTTCCAAACCAAAACAACGATCCATTTCGGTTTTACCTTTAATAACCTTGGCCTTACAAGTACTACAAACGCCTCCTTTACAAGCATATGGAAGATCAGCATTATTTCGAAGTGCCGCATCTAGGACGTATTCGGAGCCTTTCGGCATTTCAAATAAGAATTGTTTACCTCCTTCATGCAGAACAACATCACATAGATTTTCTTTATCTGATAAGTCAATTTCAATTCGCTTTTTTATGGGAGTGCTGGACGTAAATAATTCAAAATGAATACGATCGGGACTAACTCCTTTATGCTCTAAAAAGGACTTTACCATCATGATCATCTCCTCTGGACCACAGCTAAAAAAGTGATCAACCTTCGTGAAATCACAAAGTCCAGTACTCTGAATTTCATCTAGTTTCTGACGATTGATACGTCCATTGAATAGCTCTGTACTTCGAAACTCTTTACTCAAAAAGTAAAAAATTTCGAAGCGATTCATGAACTGATTTTTGAGCGCCTCCAACTCTTCTTTTAGGATGATGCTGGCTACCGTTTTACTTCCGTAGAATAATTTGATTTTGGTATTTGGCTCTAGGTTGAGGTGGGTTTTTATAATCGAAAGTATAGGTGTTATGCCCGATCCAGCAGCGAATAACGCTATTGTTTGCTCCGCATCCGCATCGATGTCAATATTGAATGATCCCATTGGAGGCATTGCCTCCAACGTATCGCCTACTTGCAGTACATCATTGGCATAGCTGCTAAAAAGTCCTTGAGGGATTTTTTTAATTCCTACGCTCCATTCATTCTCAATCGGTGAAGAACAAAGACTATATGATCTACGAACTTCAACTCCATCGATATCTGCTTTTAATGTCAAATATTGACCTTGCCTAAAGGCAAACTGATCGTGAAGTAACTCTGGAATATCAAAGGTAATAACAGAGCAATCCGAAGTTGTTTTTTGAATATCCTTGATTTGTATAGTCGAAAAACGCTTGCTCATACTACAAAACTAACGTTTGTTAGTTAGAAATGCAAATATGAAATAAGTTACCCAAGCCGTAATAGACTGAAGCTTAGAAAAAGAGACTTAGAGTAGACAATTGTCTACTCTAAGTCTCTTTTGGATTTGAATACTATAATCTATCCTCGTCTTTATAGAGAATAACTGAGGTGCTATCTAAAAGCTCTAAATGAGGTGAAGGTCCTGCTCTATGTAACAAAGTGACGGCAATCTCATCAGGTAAATCATCTAGTATACTTGGATTTTCTATGATGAAATATGTGCTTTCCACATTGCTTACATCAGGTGAGGATTGACACCCTGCATAAGAACCAATGGCAGGCTGATTTCGATAATCTTGCAGTGTTGTCCATCCAATATTAGGAAGAGGATACACGAAGTTCATTACGAAATCAACAGTGCCATCAGTAACCTGTACACCAACTGCCATTGAATCTGTTATACAGTACCAGGATACCTCTCCAAAGTAATATATCAAGTCTCGTTCTAATTCATTGATGCACGTTTCCGCAAATGCAACTTGTGCTCCCGGGCAACCGCATACTGCATCGTAGCCCTGCGTATGATCATCACAGATATTCTGTTGCTTTTCTTCTTCTTTTGAACAACCCGTAATCAAGAAAAATAACAGAAATGCAAATATAAACTTGGTATAAGTCATAACATTTTAGTTTTTAATGAGTCTTTTGATTGTTGTTACACCCTTATCATTGGTCAGTTTTACTAAAAATACTCCAGAAGGTAAATTTTCTACTTTAAGACTAGTTTTCCCTTCTGAAACCCGATGAGACTGATGTACAACTCCATGAATATCTATTAATTGAACATCAAAATTTATTTTTGACGTATATCTTTTTCCAAAATATTCGATAATCAAATCATCTGAGCAAGGATTTGGGAAAATTTTATAGTTCTCATTATGAGTATTGATTGATCTAGTAGCCAACTCTAGATGAGTTTGATAATTGTGCATATCCTTGAGCTCTTCATTTTCTTCTCTTAATAATCCTAGAGGTGGTATATTATCACAACCACTTATATAAGCACATTCTGACTGACATTCCAATTGAACATCACTACAGCATCCAGTTTGATCCCACTTTGGCTCCCATGGGCCGAATGAACCTATATAAGCACCGGCTAACTGCCTCATAGAAAGCTCTCCGTAGGGTACATCATCAAATATTGTATTCATGTCTAAAATTGGATTATCATCACGAATATTTATTGGTAAAGGATCATAATTTTGCAAGCTTCCAAGAGTATAGGCCGCTATTTTTTCACATTCACAATATTCAGGAATTGTTCCCGTAGTATCTGCCTTGGTGTTAACAGCGGACGCTAAATAAAAATCGGATAAAAGGCTGACATAACCTCTACCATTATTTTCACATTTTCCACCGAATGTGGCACCAGATATAAGCGCAGCTTTAAAGTATTCCCCAGGACCTAAGTCAAAAGTATAAGTACCTCTAAGCATAGTAGTATCACCAACAAATGCCTCATTACATACTTGCGACGTGACATAAGTTTCGATAAACTCAGCTACTTCAGTAGCCGCTTCTATTGTTGTAGATACACTTAACGAATCAAACACATTACCAATAGGGTCAATCAAATCTCCCGCTGCAGTCAATAAATCTGACACCGAG
>JAHDGW010000129.1 GCA_020631635.1 Saprospiraceae bacterium | reverse complement strand
GCATCATTCTCTGTGCCCTTAGTGCTCTCAGTGATTCAAAATCATCAAATACTTCATTCCCTAATTAGTTTATTCCTCGGTTAGCTCAACTTCTTCTGCGTTATCTGCTTTTTTATTACCTAGATAAGCCGGTAAATCCATGCCTGCCATATTGAATAAGTCGCTCATAGGCGGTACAGATTTGTAGAGGCCTGATATAAATTTAGAGGTGCTGTTACCACCCTCAGGATCAGTATTTCCACCTTCCCATACCGTGACTTTATCGATCTTGATGTTTTTAATGGCTTCTACTTGAGTTTCTACCAGCTGAGGTAATTTATCAGCAATAAGCATGAGTACTGCTTCTCGAGGATTTCCATTTGTAGCTTTTACGATTTGATCAAAACCTTCTGCCTGCTTCTGTAATATCTCAAATAGACCCTTTGCCTCTGCTTCTTTCTTCATATAGATCGCATCTGCATCACCTTTGGCCAATCGTCTAGTTTGTTCTGCTTCAGCTTCGGCTTCGATTTCAAGTTTTTGTTTTTCGATCTCTGCTTTTACGATGATATCAGCCTGTCTTGTAGCCAATTCTCTTGCGGCTCTTGCGGCTTCGGCTTTTTGCTCTGCAGCGTATGCTTCCTCTAGTGCTCTTGCTGATTGTATTTTTTCAGATGCAGTGGCTAGTTTGAGTGCTTCTGCTTCTCTTTGTCTACGCTCAGCATTGGACTTAGCAATTTTGATGGCGGCTTCATTTTCCCCATCTATAGATTTTGCTTCGGCATCTGCTTCACCTATTTTGGCGATTGCATCAGCATCTGATACCTGTATACGTTGGTCTTTCTGTGCTATTGCTTGACCTATACTACCATCTCTGTTCTTCTCAGCAACAGATTTTTTGGCATCATTGATCGCTTTTGCAGCAGCTTCCTTACCCAATGCCTCGATGTAGCCAGACTCATCTTGGATGTCGGTCACATTTACATTGATCAGAATCAAACCTATTTTTCTAAGCTCAGATCCCACATTTCCTGATACATTGGATAAAAATTTATCTCGATCTGAGTTGATCTCCTCGATATCCATTGTCGCTACCACTAGACGGAGTTGACCGAAAATGATATCTTTTGCGATATCCCTTACCTCATCTGTAGATTTACCCAGAAGTCTCTCAGCGGCATTGATCATATTGCCGGGTTCGTTGGAGATGGCCACGGTAAATCTTGATGGTACATTGACTCTAATATTTTGTTTACTCAAGGCTCCTTTGAGGTCTACATCTATAGAGATAGGAGAGAGATCCAAGTATTCATAAGCCTGTATGACAGGTACTACAAATGCTGCACCTCCGGCTATACACTTAGCAGATCCTTGACCTGTTTTACCATAGATAACTAAAATCTTATCAGAAGGACAACGCTTATATCTAGCCAGAAAAATTATAAGTGATGCGAGTAGTATAAATCCAATGATTCCAATGTAAGCCAGCATAGTTTGTTTTTAGTTGATTATAAATTTATGAGTAAGTATTTTTTTGATTTATTCATTTTGACTTTGAACGTATAGGAGATTATCTTCCAATATAGCAGTTACTTTTACTGGACTTCCAGTTGCAAGATCTTCATCAGATGTTGCTGAAAATTCCATGAGCTTTCCTTCTACCTCTATGGATACTCTGCCTTCTCGTCCAGCCGGTATGGTGATATATACTTCTCCAGTCCGATTGATCATTTTTTCGATTTGTATCGTCCCAGATTCATTCATTTTGATGAGCTGATACAAAAGATAAGCTACGATGACCATTGCGCCAAGACCAGCAAGCGCTCCCCATATCAATGACATGACAAGTCCTGCACCACTCTGAAAAGTCATAAATCCTATCCAACCAAAACATACCATAAAGGCTAAGATGGTACGTATAGAGATCAGCGTAAACCCTCCATCAATACCATCCATATCAAAGCTTCCTTCTGCTTCAGCATCAAACCCGATAAGAGCCATTGCAACTTGGACTATAAATATTGCGGATGATATCATCGCGATGAGCCAAAACATTTTTTCATAGCCCACCATCGCTTGATACCAATCTGAAAAGCTGAGTACAATCATAATTCGATTTTATACATTAACCCTTAAGACTATCTTAACAGTTCTAAAATACTGTATATATCGACAAATCACAATTATATACCGTCCAATACACTTATTGAATTGATAAAAGTGGCGTATTTTGTATGCTGTTAGTTCATAGCTTAACAAAGACGTAATATTACGTACTTGATTTTATCATATATTAAATTTACATTTATCGTAGATAGAAGGACAGTTCGTTATGATGGTTGATTGTTCTTTTTCTCATAAAAACACCTTGTACTGATTAGTAATTTATTAACCAAGCAAATAATATTTGTTATGAGAAATTTTAGAATTTATTTTTTAGGGGGGTATTAATGCTCTGTTTATCAGTGCTTTATAGCTGTGTTAAGGAACAGCAGGTTTCTGAAGATAAGTTAGAGGATGATACATTAATGTCAAGAAATGATCAAAGTAAATTCAATGGTTGCTTTGACCTGTCGGAGATAGATTTTCTGAATAATTGTGAAGAAAAATCTTTTAGTTCTATTCCCTTGGAAGTGTATCCTGGCTGTTTTATACATGTAAGCTGGACAGAATTTTACTGTGATGGTATTTTCACTGCGACGGATATTCGTGACAATCTTACATTCTCAGAATTCGAAATGGATTTTGATCTCAGCTCTTGTACCGAAGTGATGGAGGAATGGGCTAATTTGGAAGGTCAAGATTTAATTGATGCAATGAATCAATTCGAAGCGGATGCAGCTCTGGCGCTTGAAAAGAAAAGAGTGGAAGAAATTTTTATAGCTAACGGACTTGAGTTCTTCTTTAACTGTAATGCTCAAACGGGCAACTTGATTTTCACAAAATTTTATTTATCAACTTGTGCAAGTTTTTGGAAAAGAACAATTTCCGATAAAGGATCTCCATTTGGTTTTATAGACTATCAAACTTCATCTTGTGGAACGGTTTGTTGTAAGAGTAGAAGGGCTTATTGTTTTGAGTCTATAGTAGTAGGTTTGGAGAAGGAACTTATCGCAATAATCGAACAGGATTTTGGTTCAGAACAAATAGGTGAATGTCCAATAAGTCAACCAACTCCTCCAGGACCTGGGGGATTTGTGCTTATAGGTGAAGGATGTGACATTTCTTGTAATCAATAACTTAATTAGGTTCACATAAAATATAATCTCATGAGAGGATTTTGCTTCTGCTTGTTTATTCTTTTTCTATTAAATGCTAGTAGGATTTCATCACAATCAGAGGAAATTCCCTTTCATGGGGTTATACCCTCATGGGATCATGTACTACTGGACTCTTTTGATAGAGACGATTTACGTTTTTTTTATTATACTTCTTTAGTTAATGATGACCATATCATTCATCTTTTAGGAGATGATACAGAAGCCCGAGATGGATATTACGTCTCTTCTAGGCATTTAGATAATGGTAATCTTATTTGGGAGCAATATTATGGTTTAGCTTCAGAGGGTATTAAAGAAACCCCAAGCCAAATGTACATTGAAGCTAATGATGAGCTTGTCATAACTTCCTTCAAAGATTTAGGTATAAGTAATGCTACTACCTACAATCGTAAATCGATTCCGGTTATCAGATATTTTAATTTATCTGATGGGCAACTGATTGATGCATTTGACTCAAATGCCTGCGATACTTTATCTGCTCTATACAGTGTAAGTAATATCTATGCTGGCAGTGATGGTTTCAATTTCCTTTTTGTAAATGGATTTTTAGGTGCATACGTTTATGATATAGCTAGATATGACCAAGATCTTGAGTGTTTAGGTAGAGATACAATGATACTTGAGCGAGTCTATAATAGTGCTGGGTTTGAGCAGCCAACTCGATTCGAAGACGGTTACGTGAATTTTAGATTTTCCAGTGGTCAAACAGCGCAACCCCCTTTAGTAGATAGCTTGCTCAGTCTTTACGATGCCAATTTAGATTTTTTTGATTTAGATTTTACCACAGTAAGTTCTGTTAATGTAAGTGATTATCTTCCATACTACTGGTCAAGTATTATGAGGATAGTAGGTGATAATATTGCAGTAATATGTGAAGATTCCATCGGTATTAATGGTGTAGATCCACGGAGGGCAATTGTCTATTTTGATCAGGAGGGATCATGGCTAAAAACCGTAGATTTTGGTAATATGCACCTCGATAATTATCAAATATGTAGCATTGATGATAATCGCAATATATACATCACTCCACACTACATTGAAGAAGATAGTATATGGGAAACACAAATATATATAGATGACGATCAAGGAAATTGGATAAGCTTATTACCCATAAAACATGATAGAAATACGATTCTACCCCGTGATATCAGAGTAGTAAATGATGATGAGCTGGTTATAACCTACCTTGAAGTACTACTTAATGAGGAGGTTAATAGTTATTTAGCAAGAGATTTAAGAACGGTAAAAATAGACTTAGAGGATTTAGGATTTATACCAAGTACCGCAGAGAATGTTAACTTGCCAGAGGTATTGTCAATATCTCCAAATCCAAGTAATGACTACATTAACCTCAGCAGTAAAAAGCCTCTTACAGGACAATTAGAGTTGAGAGATATAAGAGGAAAGCTTGTACGTAGTGTATCACTAAAGTCTGATTATAATTATAAGATGGATATTCAAGATTTAGAAGTTCAAACGTATGTTTTAAGTTTTAGATCGAGTGATGGTATGTTTTACAGTCAAAAAGTAGCGGTTCAGTAATTTGATTTTCTAAAGAAGAACATTGTGGATAATAGCGTGGATAAGTAAATATCCAAAGAGCTTAATAATTTTTTAATTTCGCAGTAAATTAGGAAATATACTCATGGCTGAAGTAAAACTATTTTCAGGAACCAACTCCAGATATTTATCAGAAAAAATCGCTGATTATTATGGATATCAATTGGGTAATCTAGAGGTAAAGAAGTTTAGTGACGGTGAGATGCAGCCCGTTATACACGAGTCTGTGAGGGGTAGTTATACCTTTTTTATACAATCCACTTTTGGTAATGCTGAAAATCTACTAGAGTTATTGCTGTGTATTGATGCAGCAAAGCGGGCATCCGTAGGTTATATTACTGCTGTGGTACCATATTTTGGCTATGCTCGTCAAGATCGTAAGGATAAGCCCAGAGTACCCATTAGTGCAAAGCTAGTGGCTAATCTACTGCAGGCAGCAGGTGCTGACCGAGTGATGACAATGGATTTTCATGCCGATCAGATCCAAGGATTTTTTGATATTCCTGTGGATCATCTTCGTGGCGAGGCTATCTTTATGCCTTACCTAGAATCTCATGATCTCTCCAATGTCATATTTGCCTCTCCTGACGTAGGAGGAGTGAAAAGAGCAAGAGCATTTGCACAACATTTTGGACGCGATCTTGTGATCTGTGATAAAGAAAGAAGACGGGCCAATGAGGTCAAAAAAATTACGGTCATAGGAGAGGTAAAAGGTGCCGATGTGATTTTGATTGATGATCTCGTAGATACGGCGGGTACGTTATGCAGAGCAGCTGATGCCTTATTGGCGAAAGGAGCTAAGAGTGTAAAAGCAATGTGTACTCATCCTGTCTTATCCGGAGAGGCATATAATAATATCGAATCCTCTAACTTGGATAAACTTATCGTAACCGATACAATTCCTCTACTGAAAAAATCAAAGAAAATCGAAGTACTGAGCTGTGCTAAGCTATTCGCTAGGGCAATAAGAAATACTCATGAGTATAAATCAATTGCTGCTCTTTTTGTAGATAAAAAGGGGCATTAGACCGCTACTCATACCATGTGCAATGTAAAATAACACATGTCTGATATGAACTATATCCAACATCTGCATTAAAAAACACCCGGCGTTGCTAATGCTATGCCGGTGATTTTTGCCTTGATTTCGCATATATTTCATAAGTCATCTTATCCGCCTTTTACATTATAAAATGCTATTAAATAGGCAGGTCTATTTGGTTATTTACATTTTTGTCGGTGATAATTCAAGGTGTGATGACTTAAAGCTCAATGCAGGGTTGTATTTTACAAACAAAATTAGATTTACTTATGCGTATTATCATCTCACTGCTATTACTTTCTATTAGCCTTGGCTTATCAGCTCAGCTTACGATATCGGAGTATTCTGCTTCTAATATGAATCAATTTCCAGATAACTATCAGAAGTTTGAGGATTGGATCGAAGTGATGAATACATCTGCTGAAGCATTAGATATCAGTGGCTTTGGAATTTCTGACAAAGAAAGTAAACCTCAAAAATGGTTATTCCCAGAGGGAACGGTACTTGAAACAGGCGAGGTATTACTATTATGGTGCAGTGGCAGAGATGAGGTGGTAGGAGATAGTTATCATACTAATTTTAAACTTACTCAAACTAAAGAGGGAGAGTTTGTGGTGATATCCGATGCTAATGGAAACATCATAGAAAGTCATCCACTAGAACTCACTCTTTTGGCTCATTCTAAAGAGCAGCACAATGGAGAGTGGTTTATTAATCAGAGCCCTACGCCCGGATATACTCAACTTAATGATTTAAAATCAAGGTATACTGCGGCACCTATTATTGATAAAACAGCAGGTTTTTATACCGATGAAGTGACAGTTTCTATATCCCATAATGATAGTAATGAAACGATCCGATACACCCTGGATGGTAATGAGCCCACTGAGGATTCTCCAGAATATAGTGGCCCTATAACTATTACAGAGACCACCGTTGTAAAAGCCAAGACCTTTTCGCAGAATCCATCTGTGATACCTGGTAAGGTGGCTTTCAATACTTATTTCATCAATGAATCGTTTACCGTCCCAGTATTTTCAGTAGCCGCGGATCAACTCCAAGACTTAGCGAATGGCGCTGGAGAGTTAAGGCCAATCGGATCACTAGAATATTTTAATGTAGATGGATCACAAGGTGATCGTACATATGGAGAGCTTAATCGACATGGGCAAGATTCTTGGGTAAATCCCCATAGAAGTCTCGATTGGGTATCAAGAGATGAAATGGGTTATAGCAAGGCACTTTTCGAACCCTTATTTCAATACTCCGATAGAGCTGAGCATCAACGTGTAATGTTTAGGGCTTCTGGCGACGATAATTATCCTGCTACAGGTGGTGGAGTACATGAGGGTGCTGCACATATCAGGGATGAATATGTACAAGTATTGGCTCAAGATGGAGAGATGAAACTAGATATCAGAGCAGTAGAGCGAGCAGTCGTATTCCTTAATGGCGACTACTGGGGATTGTACAGCATCAGAGAGAGGCCTGTAGATCATGATTATACCAAAGAATATTACAATCAAGAAAAGTTTGATCTACAATACTTGCTGACTTGGGGTGATACTTGGGCAGAATATGGAGGAAATCAAGCTTTCTATGATTGGTTTGAAATACGTGATTTTATACTAGAGAATGATATGTCTGATCCGGCTAATTATCAGGTAGTAAAAGATAATTTACAAGTGCAAAGTCTCATGGATTATATGATTATTAATCTCACGGTAGTATCGGTGGATTGGATGAACTACAATACGGGATGGTGGAGAGGTACTAATCCAGATGGTGATCACAAAAAATGGGGATATATCCTTTGGGATAACGACGCAACTTTTGACTACTATATCAACTATACAGGAGTACCTAACGAAAATCCTGATGCGGAGCCATGCGATATCTATGCTATTTCAGAAAGCATGGATAACTTTTTTACACCAGATGATAATGGTGGAGGTAATGATCCGCAAACAGATCCTGCTACTTGTGCAACAATAGCCAGCGGATCTAGTCCTTACCCTGCGACTGATTCTATTTTTGCATTGGTAATCAACCAAGATGGATATTGTTGTGATACAGATTGGGATAACGTATGCCAAGACTTATATGACGATATAGCATCGGGAAATGGGCAAAATGGTGATGGCTCGTTTAACCCAAGTACAAATATTGGTAAGCACGAAAAATTGTTTATCAAACTAACAGAGGAAAGCCCAGAGTTTAGACAACATTATTACAGTCGCCAGGCCGATCTGCACAATACTATTTTTTCCTGTGAGGGAATGAATAAAGTGCTCGATAGTCTGGTCAATATTATTATTCCTGAATATGCAATCGAACTCAACTTGATTATTATTCCTGAAATGCCTCGGCAGATAGAGCGCTGGGGAGGTACATACGAGGAGTGGGAAAGCAATGTAGAGCGACTCAGGGATTTTGTAAACGCAAGATGCGAATTGTTAGATGACGGGATGCGCAGTTGTTTTGATCTGACTGGGCCCCATAATGTAACAATAGAGGCATTCCCCCCTGACGGAGGAAAAGTAGAGCTAAATACGCTAGATCTAAAAGATCTACCATGGAGTGGTGATTACTATGGTAATATGGATAACCTTATCGATGCCGACGCCAAGGGCGAATACGAGTTTGTCAGATGGGAAACTAAAAATGGTAATGCCGTCATTTTGGATACAGAAGCGGAGCAGACAAGCTTTGTATTATCAGATATTGATACTATTGTGGCAGTCTTTGGTATTGCAAGTTCTGTAAAGGAGGTCGCAGAAGATGTTTCTAGTTTTAATTTATTACCAAATGTAACAGATGGTCCTGTACAAGTACAGATCGAATTGAGTACAGGAAATGAAGCCGCTTTACAGATAATCAACCTCCAAGGGCAGACTATCGCACAGTGGCAACTCGAAGGGTCTTCCCATTTTAAGTCGATTGATTTAAAGCAGTATAATTTATCGTCTGGGATGTATATATTTCAGCTTCAAACGACTGCAGGACTTAGTACTAGAAAGATAAATTTCACGAACTAAAATTAAGATTGGCGCAGAGGACATACATACAACATATATCAGGAAAAGGCAGAGCGGTATGTGCCGCTGTGCCTTTTTCTATAGACGATCTAGTAGAGCTATGTCCTGTCATTATTACTGAGGTCGATGAGTTGTCAGCAATCCACAAAACAAGTCTGCATGACTATTATTTTATGTGGGGAATCGCTCAAAATCAAGCTGCTATTGCACTAGGCTATGGCTCTATCTATAATCACTCTGATGAGCCAAATGCTG
>JAHDGW010000128.1 GCA_020631635.1 Saprospiraceae bacterium | reverse complement strand
GTATTACCGACGAAGCTATTGGGCCAAATATTTTCACCTAAAATATCCCATTTATTAAAGTTTCGCTGGTCAGCTCCACTTTCTATGATAGCTCCTGTAAGTTCATCGATACGTGACATGATGTGCATAGTAGAAAATGAGGTCATCCTCAACTCTTGGTAACGATCCTTGATGTCTTGTACAAAAGAAGGGTCTTCTAGGAGGCGCTGCCACCAAAAATGTATGAGCCAAGGATCATCGGGACAGACACTATTGTAATCAAATACCCAAGTATCCCATCGCTCGCCTCCGCAAAAGCTTGTATTACCCATCGCAATATTGAAATCCCAGATCGGCCCCATCGCTAGTTGTTCGTTTTTATCTTTTACGATATATGTACTCAATCTATATGCATCAGGATTGTGCATCAGCTCATTGAGTAGTAAAAAATCAACGAAGGTTTTCTTTTTGATATATGCACCATAACCAGTATCCTCATCTGTAAAATCATCGGAAATCAATGCATCTTCAAACTGTTGCATATAGTCTGCGATGTACTCTTTTTGAGGACTAGTAATATCATCTTTATCTGGATACTCGTAAAGAAAATGAGTTCGCTTTGTTCCATTTATAGTGCCATCTATGGCATATTTTGATTCAAAAGAATTAGATGCATTATAATCCAACCCGCTATTGCCATCGCCAGTGGCTTTGTCTAGTTTGATAATATAGCCTCCAGTGACATCCTCGCCGCTATTTTCTTCTTCTCTGAGTTTTGAGATGTCGATTCTATTCTTATCTCTTTTGAGTTTTTCCATCAGTATAAAGAGACCTTGATAATTTTCGTTGATGTTGAGTTCTACCAGTCTAGTACGGCTAGCATAGCGTTCTATATCGTTAGATAGGGTATAAGCAAGCATATGCCTAATCATAGTTTTATCGCTATATGGGCCGTTGAGTATCCAATCTTCTTCAGAGGGTAAGTCTAGTAATGTTGTATCTATGCCCTCTTTATTAGCATCCCATATTTCAAAGCTATATGATTTTTTATTGAATAAGATTTGGGAGGAAGAGCCCCTAAGTTCTATGCCTATATCTCCAGCATATACCTCGGTAGCTACCTTCTGATCATCATATTCTGTAATGGTTATTCGGGAAAGTATTTTAGGGTCGTCTACGATTTCTTGGCCTAATGTCGTGATATTTATTTGCGGAAGTATGTCATCAAACTGAAGTATACCAATATCTGTAGGCGGCTGAGAGGGGCTATTTAGTTCATCTTCATTACAAGAATGCAGTAGAAAAATCGTAATAATAAAAAATGTAAAATTCAGATTAAATCGTATACGCATAAGGCTCTTTTTGCTGGATCTCTATCAAATATAGTAAGATCATTTGGTTGCAATCTGGAATATACTTTTTAAATAAAGTTCGATGATATCCTTTCTACTTAAGGCTTCCATGTTTTTAATTGTGTAGCATCAAACTTCCAATCTGGCGTATTGATTAGATCCACGGTATTGATGTGGTACCATGGAGATAAATCGTCATCATTTGGATTTTTAACTATATGTAGATCTTGGGCTGGCATATAACTTTGCGCCAAAAGGACTATTACTTCTCCAGTATTTTCATTTATGGCTTTATCTAGTATGAGGATCGCATGGCCTGGGAAGCCTCCTTCTATCAGAAAGTCACCAGGCTCTACATTGGATATATGACGTCGCTTTGAATTATTCTCCAAAGAGGCTGTACCTGCATACATAAAGATTAATTCTAGATACTCTTGATAGATACGTTCAGATATGGATGGTTCTGCTGTCTTCACCCACGTTGTTTTATTTCCCTCGACTTTGATTCGATAACCTTCTGACCATTTAGAGAAAGGTACTTTCATGCCATTGGTTAAATGAAAAGAGATCTTGTCATATTCTTTTCTGGTAAAATGATAGTCAGCTTTTTGTTTGATGACGGCATCAGCACATTGATGAAGGTTTTTATTCCCTATATTTTGATTTATTACTGCTATATGACTTTGTTGATCATATCGGGGTTGACCATTATGTAGTAATATTTCACTGCCAGTAGCTTTTAATTTAAGTTGTCTTAAGTAATGAGGAAATGCTACCTTTTCAAATTCTTGCCTTTCAAAACCTACCGGTGTATTGAATCTTTCGATCACTGTTTGATCTTCTTTTTGCGGTATGTCGGTCACAGCTGCTGAAGGGTTCTCTATTTTTTCAGCAGAATAGGATGATCGATCTTTGCAAGAAATAGAAAGTAAAAAGATTACAATTAGATAGAAATATTTTTTTGAGTACATATCAGTATAACGCCATCCCAGTACTCTAAGTCTACAGAACTCACTTTTTGATGACCACCGATGATACTGCTAGGTCATGGATAGCCTGTTTGTTAGACTTCGTACTTACTGTGATCAGAGAAATCCATCCGAGTAGAGTCTTGAGTATATATCGAATAAACGCTTGATGAAATTTCAAATTTTTGGATTCATCCTTTTCCTGCTTTACCCTAAGACCTATAAGTTGATGTCCTAATGTACCGCCAAAGATGGAAGTCATCAAAGGATCATATATCAACCATATTGAAACAAAGGCTATAATTCTGAGAGGAGTATTTTCACCGTCTGAACCTTGAAATAAGAGTGAAACGAGATACATCATGCCTATAATCAGTACGGTATCAAAAAGCACAGCTTTGACTCGATCAAATATATTGGGATAGTAACTCATGATACAGATTTTAAATAAAGATGCTCAACTTGGACTGGCTATGTCTAACATATTCGACTATTATTTACAATTTTAAGATTAATCAATAGATGCTTATTAGCAGTAAAGGCCTTATGATGAACTTTTTTTTACAAAAAGGAGTAATTAAACTATCTGCTTACTTTTACACTACCTGATTTGGATATAGGATTACCATTGATAGATAATATGATTTGATAACTATAGACTCCAGGCACAACGTCTTCGCCTTGAAATTGTCCATCCCATCCAAAATCATCGCTTGCGATAGACATATTTTCTTGGGTAAATACTAGGTTTCCCCATCGATCATATACCTGAAAAAGATCAACAATGATATCATATTCACTATATATCTTGAATCTGTCATTGATATTATCTGCATTTGGAGAAAATACATTAGGAATATATAATTCACAATTTTCACCTGTATCTTCTAGCTCTACTATTTCGGTATATTGGCAACCATTGACATCTTCGATGAGGATCTGGTATTCTCCAGGGCCCAGCATAGAGAATACTCCTGTAGTATTGTTATTGCCTTGGATAGAATAATTGTTAATCATCTCAGTGGGCTGATATTCTATATGGATGGTTCCATTTGCTAAACCACAATTGGTATCGTCGAGGGTAATACTAGCTAGCTCGGCACTTGGTAAAGAATCAATAGTGACAAGGCCACTGTCTACACATCCACGCGTATCCTCCAGACGATAGCTGTATTCTCCTACAGCAAGATCATCTGCAAGACCATCAACCCGTATTTCATTATCGATATAGATATTGAGAGCTGGATCTAGACTTTCAGCAGTAATTGAGATTATGCCATTTTCTTGACCGCATACAGTGGGCTCTGCACTGATCGTAACATTATCAATACCACCAGCTAGAATCTCAAAGCTATCTCGATATTCACAGCCACGACCATCGATGATATCAATGATATGACGATCTAAAGAAAGGTCAATAAATATAGAATCTAAGCTAAAGTTTCCTTCATCTAGTGCAAAGGTCAATGGACCAGGATTGGCACTACTTGCACTGATAGTTACCTCATTGATGGGCTGATCGCAGCCTTGCTGATCAATGATAATAGTATCTATAGATATGGGATCGTCAGAGGCTAAAAATTCGAATGCACTTGTGCCGCCATAGACGCTGCGGGGTAGGGTACATACAAAGTTGAAAGCTAGATTATCCCAATCAATCTGATATACTTGTGATGAGGCACCCCCAGAGATGGCATATGTTTTCACCGTACAATCCTCTACCGTGCTTACTATACCAAATATACTAGCTCCGGAGCTTGAGAAGTCAATTACCACTTGGTTATTAGCAGGATTTTCAGGATCAAGTTTGACTAGGGTATTATCCGTAGTGGCCATATAAAGCTCTTGCTGATAAAAAGTCAGATCACCAGAAGCGCCGTAGCCCATTTGCGGATATATAGTTCGTTCATCTAAACTAGGAATATAGGAGATCAAATCACCGTTTTCTGACGCGGCATAGATTACTCCTTCCGCATTAGCAGTCAGGCCATAAAATCGACTACCTGGTAGTACTGTAAGGGACGTTTGATCGCCAGTAATGAGGTCAATCCTCGTGATCCTACCATTGGTACTGAGGCCATAAAGAAATCCATCAGGGTGGGTTGCGAGATCGGTAAATATCCCTATCTCAGCAATAGCCGAGAAGCTACAATCTTCTGGGAAAAATGATAGTAGATTACTCTGACTGGTATTAAATAATATATCCTGTGCAGTAGATTGAAAACTACTCCAGATCAGGATCAGTAATACTAATGACCTAGCGAATATGTACCGTTTATTTTTTATTGTTATTGATTATAGTTTAACTAATTGGATTACCCCTCTCTTATTCTCGCTTTCTACTTTAAGTAAATAGTTGCCAGTGATAAAGGTTGTCATATCGATAGTATAGAGCATCGATTGGATCGAATTTAAAGCCTTAGAAAAAACTAACTTTCCGTTGACATCTAAAATTGAAACCTGTATAGTTTCTGGAGCTTTTTCTCCCAAGGAGATTTGGAGAATATCATTTACAGGATTAGGCAATATTTGGAGATCAAATTCTTCTAGAACTTCCTGATTATTGCTAACAGTTACAACCGCCTGCTGTGAATCTAAACAACCATTAGCATCTTGTACTAAAAATTCATAAGTGCTCATCTCAAGTGGTCCTGCAAAATTAATTTCTGACTCTTCAGAAAATGTTGAGCCTCCATTAAAACTGAACATATATGGTGGAGTACCCCCTTCTACATTAAAAATTGACGCTGATAATAATTCGCCAGTATAGTCAAATGTAATAGGGGCTGGTTGAGATATACTTACTGCGATAGATAGCTCCGTACTATTCATATCTAAAAGATACAAGGTATAATCACCTGCTGCAAGATCATCAAAAGTATTTTCTTCAGTATAATCAACTCCGTCGAGACTATACAAATACGGTGGGAATCCCCCGGATGCTTCGCCAATGATCTGACCAGAACCATCCGCATGGCAAGTGAGATCTGAATTACTCACGGATAAGGTCAATATTTCGAAAACGGGTGTTTCAAAAGACTCCTCATAGGTACAATCATTGGCATCCATAATAGTGATCGTATACATGCCTCCCGTGATATCCAAGAATATGCCGTCATTATTGAAAGTCGTACCATCTATACTATATTGATAAGGGGCAGTACCACCATTGGCTATGATCAAAAGATCATCAAACTCTAGAGTAGCTTCTAGGCTTAAAGGATCAGGAGCTGTAATCTGTAGCTCATTGCTCTGAATCACCATGCCAGAATCATCTCGGATAGTGATAGTATAATTGCCAGTTCCTAGATTTTCAAAGACATTAGAGTTTTGGTACGTCATACCACCATCAATACTGTATTCGTATGGAGCAAGTCCACCCGATACAGTGGCTTCGATGATCGCATCCATCGAATTGTTGCATGAAATAGCTTGGGTCAATGTAGCTCCGACAACAAAGGCTTCTTGTATGATGGTGAAGTTTTGCTTTTGGTTGTAGGCCCAGCGTTGGTCGGTGTTATCAATAAGATCAAAGGAATATGAATCAAAAAGATCGATACTACCCTTATGCTGATACGATATTAGATCTGCTTTCAGATCAGCAACGGTAAAGTTACTGCCTAGAGCCAGCGTGGTGCTAGATCCAGCACCATCGCTTAGGATCAAATCACCATGCAGTGGCATTTTTGTCATGACAATCATCGTACTATTATCATCCGTATTGTCGATCGTAGTTCCACCTCCAGCAACGATGAGGTTTTCATTTCTATTCAAAATAAGATCAGTAGTTGCTACGGTTAGCGGTTCTATGTCTAAAGCTCTACATCCACTGAGATACCAAAGATTTAGAGCTCCTCCATCTTCGTTGAATTCATCATCGATTTTAAGTATCCACTGACCATTGATATCTGTAATATCTGCTAGTGGATCTATACTTTTATAAGAATCTTCTTCTGGTGGACATGAGTCTTCTAAAAATTGAGCACTATTTGGGCTTTGATCAAAAAATTCTGCGGCGATGTTGGCTTCACTACAACCGAAGTTTGACTCGGGAAATCCTATACGATCAAAAAGTCTATATTCAACTCCGTTTGGCGCAATTAAAGTTGCTATGACGTCTCCCATATAAGAGTGATCAAGTCCGACATACGCTTTGATGTAGTCCACTTCTTGTGTATTTTCAATATTCAAAAGTGAATTATAAGAGGCCACTTCGGTTTCTAAAATTTCAATTGGAGTATCGAGACTTACATACTCCGTACATTCTATAAATCCAAGCTGATATGCAAAGGGATCAGAATACGTAGCACTAAAACATTCACCCACAGGCCTTACCCTCCAGTAATAGACCGTTCCTTCACTAAGATTATTGATGGTAACAGAAGCCTGTCCTTGAGTCATATAGGTGGATGCATTAGCAAAACTTGGATTTTCTGCTACTTGGATTTCATAGCTACGTATTCCAATAATTTCATCCCACTCAAGGGTGGTGTTGATTGAAGCATCTCTAGATCCGTCACCGGGCGATAGTAGATTGATAGTCGGAGCATTTGGCTCTATGATAACATTGATAATCTCAGATGTGCTCGTTCCGTCTGCTGCTACAGATGCCGTTACGGTTATAGGATATATTCCGGGAGCAGCATTGATATTTTCAATGCTTATAGTAGCGATGGTAGACTGGGTTACTTGACCTGAAGGAGCAATAACTTCTAAGCCCATTGGTACACCTGAAACATCCAAATCAATTGCACCCATAAAGTTTTCTGAAGTGCTTATCTCGAATATTACTAGTTCTTGTTCTCCTACGCAAACGGTGAATTCATCCCCGATAGTGGGATCAAGCGTATACGGCACGATAATTTCAAAATCATGATTAGATACATCTAAGAATATTCCTTCTGCACATTTTACCATGATCCTTGCTTGCTCAGTAGCCACATCAGGAGTCTCTATGGTATGGCTTCCGTCATTAGCCACATTTTCTGCGATCATGGTATCAAAGGTCAGTCCTCCGTCGGTAGAAAGAAAGATATCTACTGTTGCACATGATACTGGCGCTTGATCTGTATTGGCTACATCCCAAGTGATGGTAGCGTCGTCTCCCAAAAACCAAGACTCTCCTCCATTGGGTGATTCTACGAGAAATGGACCGGCTTCATCTGTAAAACTTAATTGTACATCGGTCTCATCGGTACATCCATTGCCCGCAAAATTATCTCTTACCGTACATCTGAAGTTCATATCTCGACTTACAAATGGAATGACTTCCCACTCTGGAGTATTACCGGTTACAATATCTGATAAGGCAGGGAAATACCGAGATGGACTATCGGTCGGTGGTCGTGATATAAAGGCTGGTCCACCTGTATTGGTGGTGAGAGGTGGCATAGTAGCCACTTCGGTATCCATTTGCTCCCAGCAATAGCTGAGGATATCTCCATCGGTATCTGAGGCTATTGCCGTCAGCACAAAGGGAGTCGCTATTGGTAAAACATAGCTGTTTTGAGCACTAGTCACAGAGGGTGCAGTATTATTACTATCAATAAACAAAGCACAATTATTACCTTGTCCATCGGTGATAAAATCTGCGACCTCAGCAATACTGGCAGCATGAAAGTGATCGTCACTATTGTTTTGAGTATTTGGAGCACAGATGCCGGCGTACCCCATGATCGTATTGGCAGAGCCAGGCTCTACGGCAGTACTACCATTTCTATTGCAGTTATTATTTTGGGTATGGTTACCTCCAAACTGATGACCAATTTCATGACATACATAGTCGACATAGAATGGATCATTAATAGGATTGCCCAATCCTGTAACACCTTGTGCCTTACGATTAGAGTTACATACCGATCTCAAGCTGGCAATTCCGCCACCACCAGTACTGAATACGTGCCCGATATCATAGTTATCAGTTCCTATAATATTGTCTAGTGTTTCTTGGTTTTCGTCAAGCATATCACCACCATCGTTATTGGTATATGGATCAGTACTTCCGTCTAGATAGATGACTTGCTCAGACTCAGCAATGATGACAAAAGTAATACCTAAGTCTCTTTCGTATATTTCATTGACCCGAGATATGGCTACGTTGTATTCAGATAAAGTAGATGCTACTGTACCTCCATGATACTGAGTGTATTCTCCAGTGCAGGCAAGGGCCATTCTGTACGATCTGAGTTGGCAATCGCCAGCTATACTTCTTTCATGACTATGCGTTGTGCTAGTATGGTTTTCATCCTTTACGTGACAGCGAAAATCAATCGTTTTTTCATAATCCTTACGGTGATAGCAGATGTATTCATCCTGATTATCACGGTACAATTGGTCTATGAAGACCGTACTTATATTTTCTCCAGTGATCATCGCATGAAAACCTTTATTGGAATATCCTATTCGTCCAGACATTTGATTTCCAGTAGCAGATCTGATCCGAAAACTTTGTATCGAGGGGTATTTCTGGCCGAGGACCTCATCAAATACGGGTGCATAAGTAACGATAAAACTTTCTATTCTACCATCGGGTAGAGGGAGCATGATGGTGCTCTTTCTTCGATTTGTGACCGTTTTATTCAATCCTTTTTTGAGATCAGAAAAACGAGTAGAGACAATTTGATAAGATAGTGGTACCGTCTCATTGATAGAGTGATTACTATCTATACTTCTATCCGCTTTAAAAGTCCAATTTTGGCCAAAAGCCGTTAAATAGGGAGCGCATATGATGAATAGTAGTAGCAGATATCGTTGCAACATTAGTTTAGTCTTTAGACCCCCAATATAAACACTAATCTATATGTAGACGAACACAAGTGCCTGCATTGTCATAACAAAGTACTCATACGTGTACTCATGCTTTTTGGCAATGGTACACATTCTCTATAGGGATACTTAGTAATGTTATAATATTCACGGATTCAAAAATTT
>JAHDGW010000127.1:5526-9291 GCA_020631635.1 Saprospiraceae bacterium | reverse complement strand
CACTTATTAAGAGTGCTCTTGTCCTTAAGCTCAGCGTGGTATGTCGCTTGAGAGTCCAATATCGCTTTGAGTTCTGCTTTATAGAATTTTCTTTCTATCGTTTTGATTAGTTTACCTCTGATTTTGGCAGCAGCGTGATGGATGATATGATCATATATATATTGTCCCACGTATAGGCCTGATCCTTCTATATCATTTTCTGTTTTTGCTTTGATAGCGGGCCAATCTTGTTTCGAGTCTACAGCTTTAAATGTTCTTTTTAGCTCACCAGATTTAAGTGTTTTGGTACTGACGATAAACTCTTTTACTTGACCATGCCAATTTTCTGTTTTAGTAATTAATTTGTCGTAGAGCCAGCCATTTTCAAATTGTACTTCGTATAACTTATTTCCTTTTACTTTACTACCCGTATCTTTTATGGAATTTACTTTTAATTGAACAAACTCCTTGTTGATATCAGTGTCTACTTCATCACCACGAAGTTGATAATAACCCCTCTTTTGATTAAAATTGAGTATAATCCAAGCTAGCTCCTCTTTAGTTATCCTCTGGGTAAGAGCTTTACAACGCAAATAGTAAATAGTCCAGTCTTTGGGAATACTCTTGCCGTCGAAACCCTTATTTCTTAGGTCTTGGCTCATTTCTAAGAATGAATTTTCGAAGATAAATTGATGTTTTCCTTCAGGACTACATCTGTAATTAAGCTTGGTTTCTGTCTTAAATTGGCCAAGCTTATTTTCAAAATCTATGTTTCGACTATAATGCTCAGGCAGAAAACCTAAAATTTGGAGTATTCTATGCAATCGATCCCGCCGTAAATTATCTCTTTGGTATAATCTACGCGTTGCTCTATAGCCAGTTCTTTCGGCAGTCTGTGATAGTGATACACCCGAGTCAAACTTTCCTAAAACATCTTGACTCATAGGAATAATTCTACTACCACAGTCTATAATTTTTCCCGCCTCCACCTCTTGATTATTTTCTACTAAAGCCCACCCGATGCTATTAGTCCCTAAATCCAAACCCAGCACTTTTTTCATTGTTTTTTGTTTATCTTTGTTTTACAAATTGAAGCTATTCACAATAAGGATTATTCCGTTGTGAAAACATTTAGTCTGCCCTCAACTAAAATCGGGGGCATTTTTTTTGGGGATATAACTTGACACTTTTCCCTTTACAAGACAATATAGATTTAATAATATACTTATAGAAAACAAAGGATTTGTTTAACTATACAAAATAATCGAGGGATATAATCAGGATGCTTATTAGCTTACTTCTACACAAAATCCCTCAACTCTTGTCTAAACTGTCGAGGACTTTTGCCGGTGATGCGCTTAAACTGGCGATTGAAATGACTGAAATTATTAAAGCCCGATTCAAATGCTATTTCGCTAATACTCATCATTTCCTCTGAGAGGAGTTTGCTGGCATGTACAATTCTAAATTCATTGACAAACTGGGTGAAGGTTTTATGAGTTGTTTTTTTGAAGTATCTACAGAAAGCAGGTATAGTCATCATGGCTTCTTGAGATATTGTTTCTAGCGAAATCTCCTCTTGAAAGTGCTGTCGGATGTAACTGTAAATCGTTTTGAAACGGTCATTATCCTGCTTTTGGATTTCTATAGAGTAGCCTTCGGCATTGAGCACTTCTACCTCTGTTGAATGCGCCATCGTATCCAGTATACGGATGAGTGTCAACAGGCGATCCACGGCATTCATATAGTCCAAACTAATGAGTAATTGACCAACGTCTCGTTTGGTGTCTCCATAAAAGCTAAGACCATATTTTGACCTTTCTATAAGCTGGCTTATCGGCTCCAGTTCGATATGATTAAAGAAATCGTTACCCATAAAATCATGGCGAAACTGTACTACAACTTCTTTGAGTTTATCTGTAATACCGTAGTTAAATCCCAGATGTGGAAGATTGGGGCCCATCAAGATGAGATTTCCATCACGGAATGCTGACATATGATTACCAATGTGGCGTTTTCCCGAACCTCTATCGATAAAAGCAATTTCAATCTCTGGATGGAAGTGCCAGGTAGGTTTACTATTCGGTCGATCACCGTCAAAACTTCTGACTGTAAATGAGCTACCGTACTCTGGCTCTATTCTCTCTAACTGTGCGGGTTGTATCATGATAATTGTTATGCCATATTATCTATGGTATACAAAAGTATGTAAACTTTATATTAACTAATAATATCTCATTATTTACAATAAGGGTTAATATAGTACATAAATAGATTAATTTAGGAGTAGTTATATGTTGAAATCGCCTTTAGCTTTGTATTATCAATTTTTGAAGAAAACTAATATTTTATAACTGTTCGCTATACATTTCAATACCTAACCGAATCACTAGCGACACCTTTTTAAACTTTAATCAAATGAAACATTTATTATTAAACCTCATCCTTGTTGTTACAACATTTAGCGCTCATGCTACTATTATTGATCCTAAGTTAACTCCCTCAGATGCACAATCCTTCAATTTATATTTTGAAGATTGGAATGCAGAAGAAGTAAAAGTACAGATCTTGAATGATGCCAGTATTGAAATAATGTCAGAGACTATTGACTTAAATAACACGAACGCTAGGAAGTACAATCTAAAAAATCTTCCTCTAGGATCATACACCGTTATTGTTTCTAATAAGCTAAAAAGTATAGAACACCCTCTTACCCTGAATCGTAACAGCGTAGAATTTGATTATCACAATATCGTTAAGAATTACAAGCCAGTATTCAATACCACTGATGAATATATAGATATCAACTTTCTCAATCTAGACAGCGAGACTAAGCTTACGATAAGAGATATAAATGGCAATGTTTTAGTATCAAAAAACTATGAGCAGAGTAAGGCAATTACGCAGCGATTTGATATGTCAGCACTACCAAAAGGTACTTACTACATAGCAGTAAATACAGTAGAGTCTTATTACTCTAAGCCTTTCACAGTGCGATAATATCCACTGAAATAAATACTATAAATAATTTCTAGGATTCCCTGACTGAAATCAATTCAGTCAGGGAATTTTTATAGGTGTATACCCTTATTTTGGCATTAGCTATTATAAATAAACATCTTACATATTACTTTTATTCTTAATATGTTTTTATATTTGAGAAGATTAGAAACCGAAAATCTTCTCAGTTATGAAAGCTACATTACGACTTATACTACTCTTGTGCATCATATTGGCGGCTTATGGCAATGCCAAAACTACCGATGCCGTTTTAGTAGGCCTGCACTGTCCTGCCGATGTTTGGGTAGATTGTAATGATGAGCTGTGGGATTTATCGATCTATGGCAATGCCTATTATGTAACGTACTCGGGTGAGTATGATGCAGGGCTTCCTGTGGTATCTTATGACCTCAATAGTTGCAATGTAGGTACTATTACACGTACGTGGTCTGTGCATCTATATGGCGATGATTATACTTGTAGTCAGGTATTGCATGTAGAGTCTTCGGGTAGTTTTGGACCCAGTAATATCACGTGGCCTACGGAGCATGTCAATCTTACAGGTTGTAACCCTAGCACTGAGCCTTCAGATTTACCAGCGGGTGCTCAGCAACCTACATTTATACATGCAGAGTGTAGTATGATTGCAAAATCCTATAATGATCTTTATTTTGATTTCGGTACCACTTGCGAAAAAATAGTACGTACCTGGGACGTATTAGACTGGTGTCAATATGTGCCCAACTCTGGGAGCAATGCAGGTTTTTACTCTTTTGTACAGATTAT
>JAHDGW010000127.1:0-5516 GCA_020631635.1 Saprospiraceae bacterium | reverse complement strand
AAAAATAAGTAAGGGTAATACTCCCATCTTAGCATGTGTCGATGAGGTGCAAGCATATTCTTACAATTGCCTTAATGGATATGTAGATGCGGCAGAGCTTTTACTAGGAGATAATGGTTGTGGTGGAGAATATACGGTAACCAACAATTCTCCATACGCTACAGAATCTGGTAATGATATTTCTGGTACTTACCCGCTAGGTAAGACTAGTGTGGAGTATACCGTGACTTATGGATGCGGTTTGAAAAAATATTGTACCGTAGACGTACATGTTAGTGACGCGTCTCAGCCCTTGGCATATTGTCTAGGTCAGTTGCATATACCATTGATGGGTATCGATACAGATGGTGACGATATCAATGACGAAGGCATGCTTGAAGTATGGGCCAAGGATTTCGATTTTGGTAGCCAAGCTTCATGTGGCAATGGTCCATTGAGCTTTTCATTTGCTCCTGATGAGGTGATTATGACTAAGACCTTTACCTGTGATGATGTGGGTGAAAATACATTTAATATTTATATCACCGATGCCATTGGCAATCAATCGTATTGCGAAGTAGTATTGGACGTGCAAAATAATAATGCCAACATCCAAGATTGTGAACCAGCGGAAGAGGATGATCCATCAGATGATGGTACTACCGATGAAGCGGAAATAAGAGTATCAGGCACCATCAAAGATCTATTTGGTCAAGCTGTCAAAAAGCAAACTGTACGTGCAATGATGACCACCCTAGATACGGTGATTACTGTAACAACGGATACTACGGTCGTGACGGTATATGATAGTCTACTGAATGCATCTGGCAATTGGTTGTTTTTTGAATATGATGAAACCGATATCGTCACCACAATAGATACAGCGGTCATCAGTCAAGAAACAGAGGTCATGCAAGTAGCTTCCAATAAGGAAGGGGAGTACCATATAGAAGAACTTCATCTAGGTATGAGTTATATGATGAAACCTGATATCAATGCGGAATACAATATCGGAGCTATAGATTTTTCTGATGTATATACGCTATTCTATCACTTATTAGGTACTGAAAAAATTACAGATGCTGGGACCCTAATCGCAGCAGATTTAGACAATGATGGTAGAGTCACCAGAGACGATCTAGAGATGCTTATAGATATTGCAGAAGAGAGATTATCTCCTGAGGACTTAGAGATGCCATGGATGGTGCTTACCGAACAATACCTCACAGAGTACAGTATAGAAGATATCAGGGAGTCTGGTATATACATAGATCATATCACATTGCCTGAAGTGGTGGAATCGATGAATCATCAAAATTTTATCAGCATACAAAAAGGAAACTTAAGTAAATATTTAAATAAAAACTACAATCAACAAGACATGAACGGATTATTGAAGCAACTCCAAGAGACATCAGTGCTTAAGCCTTCACCATTGCGGATTGCTTCAAGAAATACGTTAAACGTAGATCATGTAGGCGTATATCCCAATCCATTTAAAGATGAATTTCAGATTTCGCTATTGCAATCAGTGGCGGGATATGTAGATGTATCTTTATTGGATTTATCCGGAAAGGCCTGGGTAAGTAAACGAGTATTTATGGATCAAGGTCATCAGACTATCCAGATGAATGCCGATGTAAATCTACCTTCAGGTATGTATCTCTATCAAATAAGACAAGGAGAACAAACTATACAGGGCAGAATCATTAAGCAGTAAGATCATGGGTTACAGCTTATAGCTTACAGGTAATGAGTTTATACTTGACTATGCCTGAATTTAGAACAACTTGTAAGCCTTAACCCACCATCTGTAAGCTATACTACTCATACCTCAGCGACTCAATAGGGTCGAGTCTTGCAGCTTTTAATGCTGGATAAAGGCCAGAAAGTATACCAACTACCAAGCAAACAGAGATGGCTAATACAATCCATGCCCATGGGATAATAAATACTCCATTGACCCAAGCGGCAACGGCAAGACCAACAAGCATACCTAATAGGATACCTAGTATACCACCTAGCTGACAAATGACAACAGCTTCCGTTAAAAATTGTATCAAGACATTGTTACTTGTAGCACCTAGTGCTTTACGGACACCGATCTCGCGGGTTCGTTCTGTGACGGTGACCAGCATGATATTCATCAATCCTATGGCTGCGCCAACTAGAGTCATCAGCGCAATGACGATGGCGCCAATCTGAATTTCTCCTGTGATATCATCTAAAGTGGCTAAAATGGACCCACTACTTCTGATCGTAAAGTCATTGTCTTGTGCAGCACGGAGAGATCGTACATTACGCATGATTCCGGTGGCAGAAGATATGGCTTCATCGACTAGTGTCGCATTGGTTACTGCGATGTTTACAGTATAGTTTTTATTTGGTCCACCGTATAATGCCTTAGCTTTAGTCAAGGGTAAAAATACTCGTCGATCTTGCCCTGAGCTACCAGTACTCCCTTTGGCTTTGAGGGTGCCTACTACCTTATATTTAGTATTGCCTACACTCATGATCTTGCCTAGAGCAAAACTTGGATTCCCTTTAAATAAAGTTTCTACGATATCACTACCGATCACAATCTTATGTGACCCTGACAATACTTCGTTAGCATTGAAATTTCTACCTTCTTCAAATTCGTAAGCAGCTACATCAAAGTAGTTTTCGTCGATTCCAATGATTCTTACAGTAGGATTAGTCTTTTCATTTTGATACTTACAGATGCCACTTGAGCTACAGTATATCCGTACACTAGTCTTAGCTCCGGCAAAAGAATAACGATCCTTGAATTCCATGGCTTGCTCAAAAACGATGGGTTCTCCTTGTTTAACTTGCCGGCCTTGTCTGCGGCTCCGTACATTTTCACTAGATGGGTAGATGGTAAAACTATTGGCACCAAGTCGATTGAAATTGCTACTCATCGTGAATAAAATCGTATCAATCGCAGTCAAAATACCAACTAAGCACGAGATACCCACGGCAATGATAATCAAGGTCAAGAAGGACCTCAAAAAATTAGACTTGACAGAACGCAAGGCTATACGGATATTCTCCCAAAAGCTCATGATGTGAATATAGGATAAACTGACCCTAGTCTGTATAAGAGTAATCGTTTTAAAACTTATTTTTCTACTAAGCTTAGCAATTGATCGAGGGATGACACCAACTCCACTTATGATTCAAATTGTATTATACCATTTATAATGTAAAATGGCGGATAAGATGATTTATGAAATATATTCGAGATTAAGGCAAAAAACGCAGGCATAGCCTTAGCTACGCCGAGTATTTTTAACGCAGATATTGAATATAGTTCATATCAGACATGCGTCATTTTATATTGTAAATGGTATTACACATCATGATCCTTGATGACTTTAAATACCTCAGGATATAGTGTTGGGTTAGCTGCAATAATATGCCCTTCTGCTAGCATTTTCTGACCCCCTCTATAGTCACTGACGATACCACCAGCTTCTTTTACAATCAAGATACCTGCGGCTAGGTCCCAAGCATTGAGTGTAGATTCGTAGTATGCCTGTGTCCGACTAGCAGCAACATAGCATAGATCAAGAGCGGCACTACCAAACCTGCGCATACCACGACCACGCATAAGCCAGTGTTTGATAATATCAAAATGTGCCTCCACAGGATAATCATTAGTATAGGGAAATCCAGTAGCTACCAGACTATGACTTAATCCTGTAAGTCTAATTTGTAATGGCTGACTATTGAGGAAAGCACCTTCCCCTTGGACTGCTGAAAAAACATCACCAAACATGACATCTTCTATCACACCTACTAGCAGATCTGTCTTATTCCATAAGGCGACACTGACTGAGAAGTAAGGTATATTATGTAAAAAATTGGTGGTACCATCCAGCGGATCAATAATCCAGATGAGTTCTTTGTCAAGATCGTTAGGAGTATCTTCTTCAGTCCAAAATCCTGAATTAGGAAGAATGTTAGAGAGCTCTTCAACAAGAATTTTTTCTGCCCCCTTGTCCACAAAGCTGACTAGGCTATTATGATCTTTTACTTCTATCTGGTCATTGCTGACAGATGCATAGTGTTTTTTAATAAATGCGGCAGCTTTGGCTACAGCAGCTTTGGTTTGATCTTGGAGTTGTGATAGATTCATCTACCCCATTTCTTGTACAACCTCTGTCACTTCAGGTACCATACGCTTGAGCATACCTTCTATTCCTGACTTTAAGGTTACGGTAGATGATGGACATCCGCTACAAGACCCCTGTAGGATGACACTGACTACTCCTTTATCAAAAGACTTAAATTCAATATTGCCACCATCCATTTCTACGGCAGGCTTTACATAGGTATCGATAAGGTCTTTGATTTTTTTGACTAGCTCAACTTCCTCACCAGTATATTGATAACCAGTTCCTTTTGCAGCTTCTATTTCCTGCATGGCGCTTTCAAATCCCTCATTGATGATTTCTCCACCTGCCTCTACGTAGTCTTTGATAAATTCTTTGAGCTTCAGCATGATATCTTCCCAAGCATAGTTAAACTCCTTGGTTATAGTCACGAAATTATTGCATACATAGACCCCTTTTACAAAGGAATGCGCAAATAACGCTGTACCCAATGGAGACCATTCTTTAGCGAGTTCTTCTTCTCTAAAGTCAGCTGTCCCTTTGTACAACATTCTATTGGTCACAAATTTCAATGATTCAGGATTTGGAGTTTGCTCCGTATAGATCATGACTGGGCTTGCTGTTTTTGGTGCAGTATTCGTTTCCATGTACTCTTTAATTTATGCGAATATAACACCTATTCAGTCATAGTAGTTTTACTCTTATGGCATATTCTCATTTCCGACCTTAACCATCTCACTTTTCAGCAGCCTGAGACATGCATTGACATTGAGTTACTCTTTAGTTTATAAGTCGCTACTTGCTAAAAAAATAAATCCAATCTCCTCTTGGCTGATCATATTTTCACAATCGTCTCGTTATACAACACTCGTTCCTGTCCACTTACATACTCAGGTATATACTCTACCACGTAGCTGCCACGAGGTAAATGACTCAAATCAAGTAACGTATCTCCAGCAGATCTCTCTAATAATACTTGCCCTTGCATGTCATATACAAGCAACTTCCCATTATCCCAATTGCTATCGGGACCTGGATAGTTAATCTGTAGATCCGCCTGAGGCGGGACTGGATTAGGAAATACGCTCAACTCCCTTCGATAATAGACCGTCTCACCAAACATAGTGGTAATACTAGGATCACATTTCTCTTCTTCATCTACCCGCCATCGGGGTACATTGGGAAAGCTACCTGTTGCAAACTGCTGCGGAAACAGTAAACCTCGTTGAACAAAATCACAGGCAATCCCTCGCTCATTAGGTTGATGGATCACGTGCCAGCTTTGATTGCCACTCCCAGATCGTATATAGATTTTACAATTCGGTGCTAACGCGGCTTGCATGAACCTATTATTGAATGGATCAGGTATACCATTATATAAATCAATTAATGTAACTCCCTGCGATAAGTCTTCTTCCA
>JAHDGW010000126.1:4899-9295 GCA_020631635.1 Saprospiraceae bacterium | reverse complement strand
GGAGGTGTAGTACCCGAACTAGCGTCGCGAGAGCATCAAGCCAATATAATCCCCGTAGTAAGCAAAGCACTGAATGCTGCTGGTATCCATAAATCTGATTTAGATGGAATTGGCTTCACTAAAGGACCGGGATTATTGGGCAGTTTATTAGTAGGGGTCACTTTTGCCAAATCCATGGCACTAGCACTAGATATACCATTGATAGAGGTACATCACATGAAGGCTCACGTCATGGCACATTATATAGATGACCCTATACCTGATAGACCATTTCTGTGTTTGACAGTATCTGGTGGACATACACAGATCGTAAAAGTATCCTCTCCTAATGATATGAAGATCATCGGCAGTACAATTGATGATGCAGCGGGCGAGGCATTTGACAAAGCGGGTAAAATGTTAGGATTAGATTATCCGGCAGGACCGCTTATAGATAAGTATGCCAAAGATGGAGAAGCCAAATTCATTTTCAATAAACCAAAAATTAAAGGTCTAGATTTTAGTTTTAGCGGATTAAAAACATCTATTCTATACTCTTTGAAAAAGTGGAAAGCAGAAGATCCAGCGTTTATTGAACAAAACAGAAACGATCTCTGTGCTTCCATACAAGCAACGATTATAGATATATTAATCCAGAAATTAAGAACAGCAGCGGTGCAAGAGGGAATAAAGGACATTGCCATAGCGGGCGGTGTATCGGCTAATTCTGGATTACGGTCAGCGGTGAGTATTTTAGGGCAGAAATTAGGAGGTCAAGTGTATATACCTCAATTTCAGTATTGCACTGATAATGCAGCTATGATAGGAATATCTGCTCACTACCAGTATGATACTGGTCGATATGCCGATCAATCCGTAAAGCCAGATCCAAGAATGGTGTTTTAAGGATTAGTTCTAGGTATTGACAATTTTGTCCTTCATTTTTTGAAACTCTTCTTCTGTCAATTCTCCATTATTTTTAAGTTCTGCCAGCTTCGTCAATTGGTCTACAGGGGTATCTTCTACGTTTGGAATATCTTCAGGTTTCATTTCTTTCGCCATCTCTTTACCTTTTTCAAATTTGGCATTGTAATATTCTTTTAGCCTAGTAGGATCGAAATCTAGAAATGTACCACCTGTCTCAAAATGCTTCTTAAATACTTCTCCCAGAGCATAAGTAGAGCCTCCTGATAAAGCTGCAAGTGTAACTCCACCGAGCATAGTACCTACACCGGGGATGAGTTTCACCGCATTAGCTCCTAATCGAGCCAATGAAGTACCTGTAAGTGCCGTAATCAATGCTTTGCCTTGAGTTTCTTCAAAATCTACATCAAATACCTTACATAATTGTCGTATCATATCTAACTGGATAGCACTTACCGCAAAAAAATCGACAATTGGTAATGGAATAAAGCCAGCTCCCATAGACCATATCATGTGATTTTTAATCACGCTATTAGCATGTTTTACCTCTGATGACAATTTAGTTGCACTCATACGATTAGTTTTATAAATGTATTAATGTAAAGACCTCAGTTGAAGTTCCACCGTATACCGATTAACGACTAAGAGGACTCCAATCTCGACTAATCCTTATCATAAATACACATATCAAATCAATTTAATGTATAAAATACTCCGAGTATTTAGTAGTATGCTTAACTTCGCTTCGAATAATGTTAGTTAATCGATAAACTTAAGCGACTGTTCTTAACGTTAACTATGTCTAGATCACTTTTGTAATCAACAATCAGAATAACAGAATTATGAAAAATATTTTTTCTTATGCCTTTTTACTCATTCTTGCTATTTCTATCAGTCAATGTGGAAGCAAAGGCACCACTATAGAAGGAACAATCGACAATGCTGGATCCGTTACAGCTTATTTCGATCGTACGGGATTGGACAATACCAATCAACCACTCCAAAATATTGCATTGAATAGTGATGGAAACTTCAGTTTCAATTTTCCAGAAGGATTAGATCCAGGATTTTATAGAGTCAGACTTGGTGCTAAATCTATCATGTTGATTTTGAAAGGTGATGAACAAAATGTCAATATAAACGCCGATCTCGCCACCATTGATAAGTTTAGCTATACTGTGGATGGATCGCCTCTTTCACAAGATTTTCAATCCACATTTGCCAAAGTAATGAGTCGTGAAATGGATACCAATACACTTACTGCGTATGTAAAAGACAGTGCAGATCCTTTGGTTGCGCAACTCCTCGCAGTCAGTGCTTTCAATAGACCAAATTTTGCCTCTATACATCGAAGTGTATATAACCGATTGTCAACTACCTACCCTAATCAAAATACCAATAGTGGATATCTAAAAATAGTCGAGCAGCTCGAAAAGCAATATGCACGATCACAAGCAACCGCTAAAATCAAGGTGGGAGAACCAGCGCCAGACATTGAGCTTCCTGGTCCAGATGGAAAGATCAGAAAGTTATCTGACCTCAAGGGTGAAGTAGTTTTACTAGATTTTTGGGCAAGCTGGTGTGGACCTTGTAGAAAAGCAAACCCTAAAGTAGTAGAAGCATATAAGAAATATAACAAGGATGGTTTCAATGTATTTAGCGTATCACTGGATGGATTAGATGCTCGTACTAAGCAAAGGCTACAGACAGAGGATCAAATAAAGATGCAAACTGATAGATCAAAAGAGCGTTGGGTTGCAGCCATCGAAAAAGATCAACTCATGTGGGATGGACATGTGTCTGACTTACAAAAATGGGATTCTCCGGCAGCTGCTCAATATGGAGTAAGATCCATTCCTCAAACATTTTTAATTGATCGAGAAGGGAAAATAGCTGTTATCAATCCTAGGTATGATCTAGAGCAACAGCTCATAAAGTATCTATAGCAGACAGAAAATAAAAACTCTTTTAAGCCTTTGTATGATATACAGAGGCTTTTTTTGTTATTAAAATACAGTATATTTTTGCTCGATGTTGGAATAAGAATCTTAGCCATAAAATTGACTATCTCTTAATTTTATGTAATTATTGATGACCATATAAGTCCTCGGTCTTTTTAGATTTTTTGGTTATCCCTATTTTTTCTAGTTTCTGAAAATGATATATAACAAGGAAAAATCATAATAATTTCAATTCTTTGCAGCAGTATAGAATTTGATGCATATTACATATGGGACAGGTATTAGTTGATCCCAAAACAATCAAAACCAGCATGATGAAACGAACTACATATCTACTATTAATCGCAATGATTTGGTCAGTGAATCTTTGCTTTTCTCAAAATACACCTATTTTAAACTATTCGGTCAACTCTATAGGACAAGTACAACTCGAAATAGAAGGGAGCTCTGATAAATATTATATCCTCACCGCCCGGCATGCTCCCAATCAAGATTACGAATCAGTAACATCCATAACAATGGGAGTGGATGGGCTAATGACCATTTCAGAACCATTGAATGCCTACCCTCTTGAGAACTAAAAAATAACCGCTTACGATATCAACAACCCTGGTGATATCGATGGAGATGGGAAAGATGATATTGAAGAATTCAACAATATGCCTACTCAAGCACCGCTTAACTATGCTAGAGAAATCCCATTTAATGATGGAGCCCCTTCAGTGCCTACGAGAGAAGTATTTGAAGATCTGGCAGTCGTCGAAGAAGAGATTTTTTGGGCTCCTTTTTTAAATAATCAAGAATTCGTAAAGTTTGCTATAGTCAATCAAAGTTCTGATGAACCAGAAGTCTACTTCATCAATAGTAAAACACATGCTATACATGCTAATTTTCTAAATACAATTAATGTAGACCAATTTGGCGATGACGTCACTACAGGTGAGGTAGTTTAGAATCCAAATGTTATTTTACCTAATGGTGCCATCGGTAGTTATAATTTCAATTATTCATTTGGTGATGCTGTTTCTTTCAGAGATACCAGAGAAACATTTGAATTACTGGCTCGGAGTATGCCTTTTTTACAGAACAACCTTCAACATTTTATTAGCTCTGATAGTGAAGATGATTATAACAATCAATACAAAGATGACTATGAAGGTTCTCGAATAAATGTAGTATTAGAATCAGGATTTTTTGAAGATGTCGAATTCTTACCTTTTAATAAAGCCGAAGGTTATGGTTTATTTAGACAAATGACACTTGATGATAATCCAGGGTCACGGGATGTTGTTCTATATGATGCATTACCCAACTCATTACCGCGAGTAGGAGGAATAATAACATCAGTCATACAGACTCCTTTGTCACACGTGAATCTAAGGGCAATACAAGATAACTTGCCTAATGCATACATTAAAGATCCTTTGACGATAGATTCTATTGCCAATTTGCTAGACAAATACATATACTATAAAATGACAGATGACTCATATGAAATACGTGAGGCAACGCTGGAAGAAGTAAATGCTTGG
>JAHDGW010000126.1:0-4799 GCA_020631635.1 Saprospiraceae bacterium | reverse complement strand
TTGGATTCCCAGAAGGCACCATACCCAACGGATTTGGAGTTCCATTCTACTATTATGATGAGTTCATGAAGTTTAACGGATTTTATGACAAAATAACCGTGATGCTTAATGATCCTGAATTTATTTCAGACTTGGAAACCCGTATTGATATGCTTAAGGAATTCAGAAAAGAAATAAAGGATGCAGATATGCCACAATGGATGCTTGATGACCTCCAAGAAATGCACGATTCATTCCCTGAGGGCACATCCGTACGTTGTCGTTCAAGTACCAATAATGAAGATCTTCCTGGGTTTAGTGGTGCTGGACTTTACACCTCAAAAACTCAACATCCTGATGAAGGGCATATGTCTAAATCAATAAAACAAGTGTATGCCAGTATGTGGAACTTTAGAGCATTCGATGAGCGTGATTTTTATAGAGTAGACCATTATATTGCTGCTATGGGAGTGCTTTGTCATCCTAATTATCAGGAGGAAAAGTCCAACGGTGTTGGAGTAAGTCTAGATCCCATCTATAATACAGACAATACCTTTTATTTAAATACTCAAGTAGGTGAATTTTTAATTACTAATCCAGACGCCAATTCTATTCCACAAGAAATAATATTAAATGTAGATCCTGAAATAGGATATTTCGTATTAAGAAATTCTAATCTTGTTCCAGATGGAGAACTCGTTATGGAAGATGTATATATTAATCTATTAAGAGAGTATCTACGAACTATACACGATGAATTTGCAGTACTTTATAATGTAGTAGGCGCAGAAGGCTTTGGAATGGATATCGAGTATAAAGTAACTGCAGATGATCGACTAATTATAAAACAAGCCCGACCATGGGTATCTTTTTGGGCAGACATCAAAGCTAATATTGATTTATCCGTTATAGAAATTAAGGAGCCTACATCTTCAGCTAGTCTTGGAGATAGTGAAATCTTAGAAGTTGAAATCGGAAATACTGGATTAAGACCGATAGGCAATTTTGATATTTCTTTAGCAATCAATGAAGAAACCGTTGAAACCATTGAAATTAACGAAACTTTGGAACCGCAACAGAGTGCTAACTACTCTTTCACGATACCACAAGATATGTCAGTTATTGGCAATTATAATGTGAGTGTTTCGGTATCTCACCCTGAAGACGGCTACTCTAATAATGATACATTGGATGTTGTAATCAGCAATCTTCACTTAATTGAAGGAGGAATAGTAGCTGCCAGTGCTACTGCTAAATGTGGTGCCGAGGTTGAAGTGATAGTACAAGTAACTAATTATGGAGAATCAACATTTACCAATACTCAAATTGAAGTCAAGAGCAATGGAATAGTTGTAGAAGTCGTAGAATACAATTTCAGTATTCCTTATCTTTCAACTGTTAATATCCCAATAACAATAACAGAAAATCTTCAAACTGAAGATAATATTTTAGAGTTAACATTATTGAATATTAACAATCAAGCAGATGCTATTTCTTACAATAATAACTCCATGATTGAAGCTGATCTCGAATCAGAATTCAATACGGTTACTCTTATTATCAACCCAGATGATTATCCCCAAGAAACGACTTGGGAGCTCATTAATAACAATACGAATAGCTTGGTCGTTTCTGGTGATCTAAATAACTCTGCTCAACAGTTATCCGAGGATATATGCATTGATTACAATGATTGTTATACATTGATAATTTATGACTCTGCAGATGATGGCTTATGTTGCGCTTTTGGCGAAGGTGATTTTCTCATGATCAATGCAATGGGAGATACTTTATTTACTAACAGTGGCGAATTTGGAAGTAGTGTTGAAGAAGTCTTTTATCCAGCAAGTCCTGGATGCCTCATAAGTATAGAAATTAACGTAAGCAATAGTACCGATGAAAATAATGCCGATGGAATCATCGTTATCAATCCGATAACTGGAACTGCGCCATTTCTTTACAGCATTGATGGAGGAAATACATTCAGCAGCTCTAACCAATTCAATAACCTACTAGCTGGTAACTATAACATAGTAGTCATGGATGCTACTGAAAATTGTACCTATCAAGAAACCGTCGAGATAGGATTTGATATCATAAACTCCAATACAGATATCTTACAAGCAAACGGAATTAAAATATATCCAAATCCTCTGAATGATATACTTACTATTGACTTAACACAAAGCATAGATCAAGACAATAATGAGCTCCATGTCGAAATCTATGATTACCTTGGTTCACTCTTTAAGCAACATTATCAACTCATAAATAACGGTCATATAAACATTGCGATGCATGAAATTCCTCCTGGTAGTTATCTAGCGAAAATCATACACGGTGATCTTGAAGTATATGTCAAATTGGTTAAAATTTAATATGAAAAACAAATATTTATTAGTTTACATTATTTCATCACTCCTACTCACTACTATTACTATTGGTTGTAAAATAGCAGATTCAGAATCTCAAAAACAAAAAGTTGAATATAAGATTCAAAACAAAGGTCATGAATTGGTTTATGGTATGGTACAACATGTAGGTACCTATCAAAAGCTAATTGAGTTAAAAGATGTCAGTTATCGCTACACATACCAAACACCTGATGGCAAAAAAGATATCTCTATTGAAAAATATATATTCGACGGAGAGCTATCTTATGGTAAATATGAGCAACACGACCGCACATTTGCGGATCTTACCGGAATAATAGAACAGGGGTATGATGGTCAAATATATTGGCTCAAACATGAAGGCCAGGTAGTAGATGATAGTCTAAAACTAAAACGAGTAGCATTCAATAGACCTACTAATTTTTACTGGTTCGCTATGTTTCAAAAATTACTGGATCCCGGCGTAGAATATAATTATCTTGGCGATACGACTATCGATAATAAGATATATGATAAAGTTGATATAAGCTTCCAATCTGAAGACCATAAACCGACTGATATCTACCGATTGTTTATTAATCAAAAAACGGGACTTGTTGATCAGTTTTTATTTACGGTTGCAGACTTTGGTGTCATGGAGACTCCTTTGCTTATGCAATGTCAATACGAAAAAGTAGATGGGCTTATGATCCCTAATCAGCGCAGATATAAAAAATCTACATGGGATGCTGAAGTTACCGATGATCCATGGATCATGGTTACATGGTCCGATATTTCTTTCAATAACAATCTAACGATTGAAGACTTTCAGAAATGACAAGTACCACGAGTATTGTATAAAAAAAGAGCGATACACTAGCCAGTGAATCGCTCTTCTACAATTTGGTTATGGGTTGAGATACTATCTCAGTACAATCACTTTTCTTTTGATACTCACTCCATCAGATTCAATGTTTACAAAGTATTGTCCCGGTGATATTTCATTGGTGCTCATAGTTTCAGTTTGAGAACGTATTTTCTGACTAGATACCACTGCTCCGTCTACCGAGAGGAGATTAGCCTGAGCTCCTATGAGATTTTCAGGCACTTCGATATTGATTATCGCTCCTTTTCCTACTGGATTAGGATATACATTGACATCCGCTATACCTGATCCTGAAAAACGCTGCAACAATTCCGTACCTTCTTGGTCTCCATCAATTTTTGAGATCATTTCTGCTACCTTATCGAGCTTAATCTCACCTGTCAATGATCCTACTATAAAATCTCCCTCTGCTGTTCCGATACCAACTAACTCATAGATGATACCGTCTTCCTCATCGATATAGAATGAAAAATTAGTATTCTCTTCTCTTACCGTTAAGAGCTCCTCAAAGTTCTTCGCAATTCTTTTCTTACCCCATTGATATTCTTTTTTAGGGTCGTCGAGCTTTGGTACAGAAATCAAATTGAAGGACGTGATACTAGAAAGAAAATCTTTGAACTCTTTGATATCCTCATCATCTGTTTCGATATATGAAGCATAATTAAATAATTTCCCGGCGACATAAACACTCTTGATATCTTCTCTAGCGGCGAAATCACCGTAGTATTTATCAATAATATTTTGTCCAAACATGGGGACAGATAGTAGGATGGCTATAATAATGTGGCTTACAGTTTTCATTGCAAAAATGGATTTGATTAGGTTAATAAATAAGAAGCAATTCAATTGGTTTTTTAAGATTGTATCATTGCCTCAATACACCTAATCGACGGGAGGGATTTTGATTTTGTTACAAAAGCTTAACAAAATTTTTAGAAAGGTGTTAAGATTCTCCTCATGAGTAGGGCATGTTTATGAAGTTGATTTGTGAGCTCAAATCATATTTTTTTTGAAGTGAAATGCTACACTCTAAGTTAAAAGATGTCTTGACAGGCTCGACAGGAAAGTTGCCTTTTCATGCCGACCGAAGTGGAGGCATCTTTTAAATCTGAGACTAAAAAGGCTTATTCATCAAGAATATCTAATAAATGCTGAAGTTTTTGCTTTTCTATAAATCCTGGCAATATTAAACGAGACAGTCTTTTTAGCCCTATTGCCCTTCGCTTTAAAAGATGTCTCGACAAGCTCGACATGAAAAGAACTTTATAAACTCAACCCTACTGCCGAGGCGCAGCTCCAAGAGGTGTTTGAGGAATAGCATCAGGTACTCGTCCAAGTTCATTAGGTAAGGAGACCGTTTTAAATCTTGGTAACACATACTTCGCAAATAATCGACATTCATCCATATGAGGATAACCACTTAATATGAATGATCGTATACCTAAATCCATATATGATCTGAGTTTTGCTTCTACTTGATCAGGGTTACCTACGATAGCGGCTCCGCAACCAGATCTAGCTCTACCTATACCAGTCCACAAATGATCTTCAATAAATCCATC
>JAHDGW010000125.1:824-9359 GCA_020631635.1 Saprospiraceae bacterium | reverse complement strand
GAGTGGCCATTTAATGATGACTTTTTCTTAATATTCAACGTTGCAGTTGGGGGTGATTGGCCTGGTAGTCCTGATGACTCTACTCAATTTCCACAGCGTATGATTGTGGATTACATAAGAGTATTTCAATAGATAATTACCCCTTTGAAAGGCGGTTTAATGTAAAAACAAAATAACTTAGGGAATCCATGAACATGGGTTCCCTTTTTTAATTAGCTTCTAATAAATAAGCGATAATTGCCATAAATAATCCAAAATGAGAATTATATTTTTTATTTATCTATTCGTTTTATCATTCATTACAGCTTTTAGTCAGGGCACGGAGGCAAGCTTTAAGGAAGACCAGTTTATTGATGATCTCATTTCCAAGATGACCATCGAAGAAAAGATAGGCCAAATGACTCAATATACCGGCTTTTTCGATATTACAGGACCTGCCCCTGAGAGTGGTGACAATAAAAGAAAGTATGATGATATCAAAAATGGTCTCGTAGGTTCTATGCTCAATGTTAAAGGTGCTGAGCAAGTGAGAGAAATGCAAAAGTTAGCAGTAGAAAATTCTAGATTGGGTATACCGATGATATTTGGATATGATGTCATTCATGGGTATAAAACAATATCTCCGATTCCATTGGCAGAGGCTGCAAGTTGGGATTTGGAAGCAATACAGCAATCTGCACGTGTTGCAGCCACCGAAGCTACAGCCGCAGGATTAAATTGGACTTTTGCACCTATGGTCGATATCTCAAGAGATGCAAGATGGGGTAGAGTGATGGAAGGAGCAGGAGAGGATCCATATCTGGGATCAAGAATAGCTGCAGCTAGAGTACAGGGTTTTCAAGGTAGTGACCTTACAGCAAGTAATACATTGGCAGCCTGTACTAAGCACTTTGCGGCTTATGGGTTTGTAGAATCAGGTAAAGATTATAATACCGCCGATATCGGTACATCGACTCTATACAATGTAGTGTTACCGCCATTTAAAGCAACGGTAGATGCAGGAGTAATGACCTTTATGAATAGCTTTAACGAACTCAATGGCATCCCGGCAACGGCAGATAAGTTTTTACAAAGAAATATATTAAAAGGAGACTGGGGTTTTGATGGATTTGTAGTTTCAGACTGGGGATCTATTGATGAACTGGTCATTCATGGTTATGCTGAGGATGCAGAATATGCTGCTCAGTATGCGGCCATAGCTGGCTCTGATATGGATATGGAATCTCATGCTTACAAAGAACATTTGCAATCGCTCATCGAGGAAAATAGGGTAGATGTTTCAGTCATAGACGAAGCTGCCAGTCGTATTTTGAGAGTTAAATATAGACTGGGTTTATTTGATGATCCTTACAGATATTGTAATGAAGCTCGTGAAAAAGAACTCACGATGAGTAAAGAAAACAGAGATGCTTCACTGGAGATGGCCAAAAAATCGATTGTATTATTAAAAAACGATCAAGACATATTGCCTTTGCCTAAATCAGGTAAAAAGATAGCTGTCATTGGTCATCTTGCAGATAGTGAGAGTAGTCCTTTGGGCAACTGGATACTGGCGGCAGACGATAATAGTGCAGTTTCACTATTAGAAGGGACATCGAATTATTCTGGAAATGAATATTCATATACTCAGGGAGTAAGATTGTACGAAGGCCGGGAGAAATTCATTTATGAGCTAAAGATCAATACGGAAGATAGATCAGGTATAGAACAAGCCGTAGCGCTCGCCAAAGAATCAGATATCGTGATCATGAACCTTGGTGAGCATGGTTTTATGTCAGGAGAGGCACGGAGTAGAGCAACACTAGGTTTACCAGGTTTACAGCAAGAGCTTCTAGAAGCAGTGCATGAGGTAAATCCAAATGTGGTCTTAGTACTACAGACAGGAAGACCACTTACGATTACTTGGGCAGATGATCACGTACCTGCGATCATTAATGCATGGCAGTTAGGTACAGAGAGCGGTCATGCGATTGCTCAAGTATTATTTGGTGACTATAATCCGAGTGGTAAGCTACCGATGACCTTTCCAAGGAGTGTTGGTCAAGTACCTATATTTTATAATCATAAAAATACTGGACGTCCATATGATGCCGATCTCGTATTCTGGTCTCACTATATCGATCAGACCAATGCACCTCTTTATCCTTTCGGTTATGGCTTGAGTTACACGGCTTTTGAATACAAAAACTTGAGCGTGGTCTCTAGTCAAAATACAGTTGATGTATCGGTTACCGTGACGAATACTGGTGACTATGATGGTGAGGAAATAGTGCAATTGTACATCAGAGACCATCATGCAAGTATTGTACGTCCGATCAAAGAACTAAAAGGATTTGAAAAGGTGAGTTTTAAAAAAGGAGAAACAAAAACGGTAAAGTTTCAGCTTACTGAAAAGGAACTCGGTTATTTTGATAATCAAGGAAAGTACACTTTTGAACCTGGTAAATTTAGCATCATGGTAGGTGGTAATTCTGCTGATTTGATAGAGCAGGTCATTGAGCTATAATTTTAGCTTTATGATTCTATCTTAAAAGTAATATCTCTTAGGAAATTCACTAAGTCTTGTCTTTTTTTGACATTTTTCAAAGTTGAATAAGGAATCAGCTGACCTATATTTACGAGGACTTCTTTATTCATTTTATTTCTAATCTCATTCAGAAATAATCCAGTTCTAGCAGTCATACTTATCTTACTAGCAATCTGAAATAATCTACTATTTTGGCCCAAAAACTGAATTGGAAGTACAGGGCATCCTACCTTATGGATAAGTGCGGCAGGAAAGCGCTTCCACTCAAAATCTTCTGCCTTTCCAAATGCCTTTTTAGAAGTGGCCACACCACCAGCAGGAAATACGGCAATCACCTCATTATTGGCTAAGCGCTTGAGAGCCTCTGATTTAGTATGGATATTGGTTTGTGCAGCCTCTTTATTTTCATTAAAATCTATGGGGAGCAGATACTTATTTAAAACTATTTCTCTGCACAATAATTTATTGACCAATAGACTTATGTCTGATCTTACTTCACTTATAATACAACCTAGGATAAGACCATCTACTACACCGAAAGGATGATTCGCTACTACGACTAAAGGCCCGGTTTTAGGTATTTCATCTAAAAGGCTTTGGTCATAGCTAACGTCTATGTGTAACTCTTGAAGTATTGTTTTCCAAAAGTTTTGATCATGTTCTGCTTGATGATGCACCTTCTCGTAGATCTTATTTAACTTACTCTTACCAGTCAGCTTTTCGAGTGAGTTTACCACAAAACGCTTGATTTTGGGATGGCTATCATCCACATAACTTAGATACTTATTATTGCGTCTTCGTAATCGCCTTTTGTTTTTTAGCAATCTCATTATACTCCACAATATATGAATGCATTGTGATCTGTGCATTAATTTATTAGCTATTAGTATTTTAGCCATTCATTCAAAGTAAAATCATGCAATTTGCGGTACGATTATTTAGTGTATTCATTTTTCTATTCGGTGCAATTTCCCTTGTAGGGCAGATTATGAGCCCTTCAGAGCATCATCCTACGCAATATGGAAAACAGTTTACTCCTCATCACGTTTTGGTCGACTACTACGAGCACGTAGCAGCTAATTCTGATCAGGTAAAACTCATGGAGTACGGCCGCACCAATCAAGATAGACCGTTATTATTGGCATTCGTATCAAGTACAGAGAATATTGATCGATTAGAAGAGATCAGAAAAAAGAATATTTCTCTCACAGGTCTTGATACGTATGATGGAGCTTTGGATGAGGATATAGCAATAGTTTGGTTAAGTTTCAGCATACATGGCAATGAAGCCGGAGGAGCAGAAGCGTCGCCATCAGTGCTGTATGAGTTGCTAAGTGATGAATATCCAGAAAACAAGGAATGGCTTAAAAATACAGTGGTTATCATGGATATATCTGTAAATCCTGATGGATATTCTAGATACACTCATTGGATACGTAATGTAGGTGGTCTCAAGGCGAATGAAGATCCACATGATATCGAACATAATGAGCCATGGCCCGGAGGCCGTGTCAATCATTATTTATTTGATCTAAATCGAGATTGGGCATGGCAGACTCAGATCGAGTCTCAAAAGCGTATGGATCAGTACAATAATTGGATGCCACATATCCTAGCAGACCTACATGAGCAGGGTTTCAATAATCCTTACTATTTTGCTCCTGCTGCAAAACCTTATCATGAATATATATCTGAATGGCAACGAAATTTTCAAGTAGAGATTGGTAAAAATCATGCGCGATATTTCGATAATCAAGGCTGGTTATATTTTACCAAAGAGATTTTTGATTTGTTTTATCCTAGTTATGGTGATACCTACCCAACTTTCCATGGTGCGATAGGTATGACATATGAGCAGGCGGGGCATAGTCGAGGAGGTAGAGCAATTAAAACTGAATCTAATCAAGTATTGACATTACAGGATCGTATCGATCATCATAAAACCACGGCACTTTCTACCATAGAAACAGCCTCCAAAAGTGCAGCCAGAATCGTCAATAATTTCAAACAATTTTTCGCAACTTCAATCAATAATCCGCAGGGAAAATTTAGATCCTATGTTATCAAAAACGAGATAGACCGACCTGATAAACTTAGGGACCTTATGCTGATGCTTGATCGCCAGCGTATACAATATAAAACCGTCAATAGCGATCGTAGTCTCAATGGATACGATTATAATCGAGACGAGAATGCGAGTTTCAAAGTACAGGAGGGCGATATCGTAGTCAGTGCTCACCAACCAAAAGGAGTGCTTGCTCAAGTATTATTAGATCCAGTAAGTAGTCTTGAAGATTCATTGACATATGATATTACTGCGTGGTCATTGCCCATAGCGTATGGATTACAAGCCTATGGACTTGATCAGAATTTTGAGGGTGAAGATTTTAGAGAACAGGTCGTGACAGAATCACCAGCTATTGCTCAAGATATATATGGAGTATTGATTCCTTGGGGTGGAGTAGAGCAAGCTTCTATGGTCGCACATCTGCACAAGCATAAAGTCAATTTTAGATATTCTACTAAACCATATCGTGTAGTGGGAAAATCGTATCGAGAAGGTACCATCATGATTACCAAAGCTGACAATAGAGCTAACTTACCAGATTTTAAAAATGAAATAGTCAAGATCGTACAGACAAAGAGAGGTCGCTGGATACCAATAACTACCGGGTGGGCCGAGTCAGGTCCAGATCTAGGTTCGAGTTATTGGACGATTGCAAAAATGCCAAAAGTCGTAACCATTCGAGGAGAAGGTGTGGGTACTAACGCATTTGGGCAAGTGAAGTTTTTTATGGAAAAGGAACTTGATTACCCTTTGACCATCATCAATAAAGATGCATTGTCATCGTCCAAGCTTTCAGGATTTAATACGCTTATTCTACCAGATGGTTACTATAGACTTTCTGAAGGTCAACTAAGTGCAGTGTCTGACTGGGTATCCGCGGGTGGCAAAGTCTTAGCTATTGGTAATGCAAATAGGAGTTTCGCAGATCAAAAAGGATATGCATTGGCATCTTTTGCAACAGATAAAGATAAATCTGCAAGTGAGAAAGAGCGGGAAGAGATAGAGTTAAAAGCCAGATATAATCGATTTCATAATCAGGATCGTAGATCTATAGCTAATGAGGTGCCGGGAGCTATATTTGAAACGGTCATGGATAATTCTCATCCTCTCGGATTTGCCATGGAAGATCGTTATTTTACATTGAAGACCTCAAGACTCGCATACCCACCGCTTAAAGGTGCTTGGAATGTTTCCTATACAGAAAAGGATGCTCGGGTAATCGGATTTGTTGGCTCTAATGCCAAAAAGAAGTTGATGGATACTGTCAGCTATGCCCACGAAAGCAAAGGTAATGGTCAAGTCATATATATGATCGACAATCCGCTCTTCCGCATGTTTTGGCAAAATGGCAAACAGATATTTTGTAATGGGCTGTTTTTTTAAATGCTGTTTTCCTTAGCATTAAAGTAAATTCTTGAAGCATTCATTTTAAAGAGATATATAGAATAAATCAAACTGTTTTTAACTGTTTATACAATAGAAATAATATATTTACCAACCTTTGACAAAGGGTATTAGTATTCAAAATAGTTAAAAAACCAATCGCAATGAAAAACCTTCTTCTCCTACTATTGGTATGCATCCAATTTAGCTTATTTAGCCAGCATCGTATTGCTATATATGACGTCGAACGTGGGGCTAATTCATCTGCATACTTTAAAGACGTAAGCAGTTACATTGTAGATATGTATGCTGCTGATGAGCGTTTTATTATTATTGATAAAGCCAACAGCCAATTAATTCAAAGTGAACAGGATCGTCAGAAATCAGAAGAATTTATAGATGGTTACATCGTTGAACAAGGAAAGCAAGAGGGTTTCGATTATTGTTATTATCCTAAGTATTATAAAAAGGACAAAGAGCTTTCAGTGAAGGTATATGATGTTGCTAAAGGGACAGTAATTTCTAGACAGAAGGTCAAAGTTAAGAGCAATATTTTTGGTAGTCCCAAGGATCTGAAAAAGGCTATCACTCAGATTGTAGATCGTATCAATACACAATGTTTTGAACTCAGATATGAAATTGTTAGAAGTACTGAAGAAAAAAAAGGTAAAGTCAAAAAACTCCTTTTTGTTGTTGGATATAATCAAAATGTTAAAGAGGAAGACAAGTATGATATATACAAATTAGTGGTAGAAACTATTGGAGGAAAAGAGTTCGAGCGAAAAGAAGTAATAGGGCTTGGTGAAATAGATGAAGTACAGGATGGAAATTTTTCAATATTGAAAGTTAAAAAGGGAGGTGATGTGATTTACGAAGCACTAGAATCTGGAGAAAAACTATATGGATCACTAGCCAATAAACAATAGAAGATGAAATATTTATATTCATTGATTTTAGTATTAATATGTTTGTCCTCTGATGCTCAACAACTCGGGACTGCTATAGTATTTAACGAGAAAGATATCAAAGACACAAAATGTGACTTGATCTATAATGAGATTTATACTAGGATGGCTAAAGAGGATCCAGGCTATACAGAATTTTATTCTTGGAGTGGTAAGTCTAGCGATAATGTCAACTTCTACAAAAAATTTAATTCTAAGATCGATACCTCAGAACAGCCGATTACAACCGCCGTATATGTATATACAGGATTTAGGACTGATAAATCTCCAACATTTTCGACAAAAAAGGATTCTACGGGTAAGGTTATTGCCATGACTATGAAAGTACTTCACCCGGTAAGCCCCAGATATAAAATCATTAATCTGGCCACTTCTGAGCTAGTGGCATCACATGATTATCGTATTAAGCCTTTTGCAACGTCCTCATCAATACCAATAAGAGATTTTAAAAAGTACTTTGGGAAAGAAGACCCTGAAAAGTTGAAATCGGGTAATTCCAAACTTTACAATACAAAGATAAAACAAATTAAAAAAGACTACAGCGGTAAAATAAAAGATGCTTATAAGAAGATAGGAAAGGAAGTAGGCGGTAGCCTCTCCAATATTGTGGGCAAAATCAAAGCTCAGCGTGACGATCACCTCTGGAAAATAGTAGATTGGGAAAAAGGACAAAAGGGAAAATTAAAGGAATTTTATATTGATGCCACGGCATCTGAAAATCTTAAAAAAGGTGAAATACTCGATTTGTACCAAAAAAGAGACTTTGGAGAATATAGTCAGTATGATTTGGTGTCCAATATCGGAGTCAAAGAGATTATGGCTGATAAGGTGATGGTTAATACATATTTTTATAATCGTAAAAAGGTCAAAAAAGCTATCGAACAAAGCCAAGAAATAGTGGTTTCTCGAAATGAGTCATTAACTAGAAATAGCAATAGAGCGATCAAAAACCTCAAGCGGGTTCAAATCAAAGGCGATTGTTTTACATGCAATACCTATATTGAAAATGTGTTGCTCAATGCCGCACCGGTCAAGGTTTTAGAACGAAATTTTGAAGCACCGAGAAATTATTTTACTGAGCAATACACCAATGAGAAATTTATGGATTTCCAAATGGAGGATGTTCAGGGTAAAACCGAAGGTGTTGAGTATATATTAGAGTCTACAAAAGATGACCTCAAGGCCACGGTAGTAGAAACTGGTAGAATAGTAAAAGCAGATAAGGGTAAAGAAAAAGGATTCTTTGGTCGATTAGGTGGAGTATCATCTGCGCAAGTCCTGAACCTTTGTCTCGAACTCTTCGAAGAAGAAATCACCATAATTGAGGTAACAGACCAAAAAAAAGGTAAAGTGAAACGTGTTCATGCCCATAATCCAATAGGGTTTGATGACATTATATACCTCAAAATTGTTAAACTAATAGAAGAAAAGATAGGTGATAGGGTTTTAGTCAGAAAAGAAGAAATAGGAAAAGCAGTAGTTAAAGAAAAATTTAGTAACTCAGTAGCTGAATTGAAAATTAAGGATGGGAAAAAACAGCTGTTTAAAGCATTATAGGCTGGGGATAAAATTGGATTTATTGTTTATTTATA